>JBCBSA010000013.1:0-19055 GCA_039819425.1 Planctomycetota bacterium | reverse complement strand
GGCCCAAGCCGTGGGACAAGAAGTACGTCGCCCGCGCCATCACCCGCGGCGCCTACCCCCGCGAGGTGGACTCGATGTACTGGCGGTCGGCCGAGGGGCCGTTCCAGAACTTCAGCCCGACCCGCGTGAAGCTCAGCCGCTTCGACCTCAAAGCCTCGAAGCTCGTCTCGCGTTTCATCAAAGAAAACTGACCGTGTTTGGAAGCGGATCGACCCGTTAGCCCCCGGCTCTGCCGGGGGGCGACACCTCGTGGACCCCGGGCAGAGCCCGGGGCTAACGGGACCCAAAACCGTATTCGCGTTCCGTATCCGAGACCACGCGATGACCGCGTACCTGTTCACCCACATCCCCAAGGCCGCCGGCTCCTGGGTCCGACGCAACTGCGTCGAGCCCAACTTCGCCCCCGAGGACATGATCCACTTCGGCGGCAGCGCCCGGCAGCTCCCCGAAGTCCGCCGGGCCGTCGCCGCACGCCGAGGGCGCGACGTGGCGATCTGGGGGCACTTCGTCTACGGCTTCCACCGGCTGCTGCCGGCCGACTGCCGGTACTTCACCGTGATGCGTGAGCCGATCGACCGCGTGGTGTCGTACTACTACTTCGTCCAGGAAACCAAGATCGCCGGCCACCATCACCCCGAGCGCGACCTGGCCCTCTCCCAGACGCTGCTCGAATTCTCCGCCCGGCCCTCGGCCCGCGACGTGCAGGCCCGCTACCTCGCCGGGTTCGTGCACGACCGGCTGCTGGCCCGCGGTCGGGGGTTCGGACGCGAGGCGGCGTGCCGGCGGGCGGCGTTCTCCCACCTCGACCACCGCTACGACGTCGTCGGCTTCCAGGACGATCTGCCCGGCTTCGCCGCCCGTCTGGCCGACACCTACAGCTGGACCTGCCACGGCGACCGGGGGCGCACGTGGACTACCGACCGACGCCCCGACGTCGAAGAACTGTCGGACGACACCGTCGCCGAACTGCGTCGGCTCAACGTGCTGGACCTCGAGGTCTACGGCGAGGCCCGCGCAAAAGTTGCCGGGCGCACACAGCGTCCACCGACCCACGCCTTGACCCCCGCGACTTCTTAATCGGTCAAACCTTGCGCCTGCTGCTCACCATCCACCATAAACTCGACCGCCACTCCGGCGCCCCCGGGGTCACGCTCGCGCAGGCCGAGACGATGCGCCGGCTGGACGTCGAAACAGACGTGTTCAGCTACGACGACCTGCCCGGCGGATGGGCGGGGCGAGTGGGCCTGCTGCTGTTCCCGTGGGTGTTGGCTTGGCACGTGCTGCTCGGCCGCGGCCGCGGGAAATACGACTGGATCGACGCGTCGACCGGCGACGGCTGGGTGCTCGCCCTGCTGCCCCGAGCGTGGCGGCCTGGGCTGGCGATGACCAGTCACGGGATCGAACACCTCGTCCATCGTCAGCTAATGGAAGACCGTCGGGCGGGGATGCTGAGGGTCGGCTGGAAGTACTGGCTGTTCCGCGGGTCGATCCATCTGGGGCTGATCCGCTTCACGGCCCGCCGCAGCGACGCGGTGTGGTGCCTCAACCGGGAAGAGCAGCGGCTGGTCGTGGAGGAAATCGGCGTACCCGCGGCGCGCTGCCGACTGATCGCCAACGGGCTAGACGAGCAGCTGCCCGCGGTGAACGAAGTGGAGTCGCTCCGGCCCGCCGAGGGGGCGATGCACGTCGCCTTCATCGGCAGCTACATCGACCGCAAGGGCGTTCGGAACCTGGAACAGATCGCGGACCGTTACCTACGCGATCACCCCGACGCGACGCTGCGGCTGCTGGGCACCGGACTCGGGGCCGAGGAGGTGCTCGGCCGTTTCGCCGAGGACGTGCGGGACCGTGTGCGGGTGACGCCACGGTTCGAGCGACCGGCGTTGCCGGAGTTGTTGGAGGGCGCGAGCGTGATCCTGCTCACGTCGCTGTGCGAAGGCTACGGCGTGGCGGTGCTCGACGGCATGGCCTGCGGGCTGGCCCCCGTGGTGAGCGAGGCGTGTGGCATCGCCGACCACCTCGAACACGGCGTCGAGGTGTTGACGTTTCCGACGCACGACCCCGCGGCCGCCGCCGACCTGCTCGGCGATTTGGCGGCGGACCGTGCGCGGCTTACGGGGCTTCGGCGGGCGGCGGTGGCGGCGGTGCCGAGGTTCTCGTGGGAGCGGATCGTCCGCGAGAAACTGGCGGTGTACACGGCGGAAGACTCGGCGTTGGAGGGGTCTGCGCCTGCGGGTACGATGGCGACGGCCGAATTACGAACGATGCGGATCTCGGTGCTTATCCCGACGTATCGGCGGGCCGACGACCTTCGGCGTGGGCTGGATGCGCTCGCGGCGCAGCGGCGGCCGGCCGACCAGGTGGTGGTCGTCGCGAGGCCAGACGATACGGAAACGCAACGGGTCATCGCCGAGTGGAATAACCGTCTTCCGGTGACGAACGTGGCGGTGGATCGGCCGGGCGTGGTGGCGGCGATGAACGCGGGGTGGGCCGAGGCGGAGGCAGACGTCGTCGCGCTCACCGACGACGACTCGGCCCCGCACGCCGACTGGCTAGAACGGATCGAGTCCGCCTTCGCCGAGTCGCCGACGCTCGGGGCGTTCGGGGGGCGTGACCTGATCGGCGGCGAGTTGAGACCGCCGGGCACGCGGCGCGTCGGCGAGCTGACGTGGTACGGCAAGATGGTCGGCGGACACCACCTGGGCACCGGGCCGGCGCGTTCGGTGGACTTCCTCAAGGGCGTGAACATGGCGGTGCGACGCTGCGCCGCGCCGCATCCGCCGTTCGACGAGGCGCTGCGCGGCGGCGGGGCGCAGGTGCACTGGGAGATCGATTTGTGCTTGGGGTTGGCCGCGGCGGGGTGGTCGCTGGTGTACGACCCGGCGCTGCGGGTGGACCACCACCCGGCTCCGCGGTTCGACGCCGACCAGCGCGTGACGTTCAACTTCGAGGCCGAGGTCGACCGGGTCCACAACGAAACGATGGTGCTGCGGCGTCACCTGCCGCGGCTTCGGCGGTGGGCGTATGCGGGGTACATGGGATTGATCGGGACGCGGGAGAACGTGGGCTTAGTTCAGGCGCTACACCTGCGGCTAGCAGGTGATCCTAACGCATCTCAGCGATGGGCCGCGGGTCGGATGGGCCGGGCGGCGGGCCGGGCGGGGTCGCCGCCTAGTGATCGAGTCGATCACGTCGAGCAGACTGGGCTTGCGAGTGAGCCGGGGCTGCGGCCGTTGGGGGTGGAGGCCACGTGAACACGTTGACCCGGCATTTCGATCGACTGCTGCAACGCGGCGTCAGCGTGCTGGTGCTCGTGGCGGCGGTGGCGTGCAGCGTGCTGGCGACGCCGGTGCTGGTGCCGTTCGACGAAGAGGGGCTGCGGCTGGCGATCTGCCTGTGCGTGCTCGGGCCGTTGGTGTGGCTGGCGTACCAGGGCAGCCCGGCGGCGGTGCCGTACCTGCTGGCGGTGATCGTGCTCAACCGGGGGCTGCGGCGGGTGCTAGACTGGTCGGCGGGCGAGTTCAGCGCGGTGACGGTGCTGAGCATCCTGCCGGCGCTGGCGGCGAGCGTGCTGGGCGTGGCGGCGCTGGCGCGGTGGGCGTCGATCCCCAAGCCGGTGCGGGTGACGGGGTGGATCGTGTTGGCGTTGCTGGGCTACGGCGCGGTCCGCGGGGTGGGCAACGGGATCGGTTTTGCCGTGGCGCTGAGCGACTACACGTCGATCCTGGCGCTGGTGTTTTACGTTTCGTCGATCCGGGCGACGCCACGCGACATCGACGGTTGGTACCGGGCGATGGCGTGGCTGGCGGCGGGGGCGGTGGCTTATGGGTGGTACCAGTTCCTGGTGCTGCCGCCGTGGGACGCGGCGTGGATGGGGTGGTCGCAGATGAACTCGATCGGCGCGATCGAGGCGGGCGGGTTCCGGCCGTTTTCGACGATGGCGTCGCCGGGGCCGTACTCGGTGTTTCTGGCGTTGGCGTTGGTACCGGCGCTGGTGAACGCGCGTTGGCGGCCGGGGGGTTGGTTGGTGCCGGCGTTCATCCTGTCGGGGCTGCTGCTAACGCTGGTGCGCAGCGCGTGGCTGATGCTGGCGGTGGGGCTGGTGGTGTGGGCGATGACCGGGCGGAGCCGGGAGGCGGGGCGGACGGTGATGGTGGTGGGCGTGATGGCGATCGCCGGAGGGTTTGTGATGCCCTATGTGCCGGGGGCCGACCGCATCTCGAACAGGCTCGACTCGCTGACGCACCTGGGCAGCGACCACTCGGCCTCGGACCGCGCCGACCTGCTGCGGGACGGGCCGCAGATGCTGGTCCACCACCCGCTGGGTCAGGGGCTGGGCTCGACGGGCACGGCCGTCCGCATGGCCAATGCCGACCGTAGCAACGTCGCGCTCGACAACGGCGTGTTCTTCTACTTCCTGACCTTCGGGGCCCTGGGCGGCGCGGCGTTTGTTGTGGTCGCGGTGCGGCTGTGGCGGGGGCTGAGCGGGGGGCGGTGGCTGCCGTCGGCGGACGCTTCGCCGGCCGAGCGGATGGCGTTCGTGGGTTTCGTGATGCTGCTGTTCGGGCTCAGCGCGGTGAACGTGATCGCCAACGCCAGCGCGTGGGCGGTGTGGGCGTTCGTGGCCGTGACGCTAGGCCGCCGCACCCGGGCGGCGCAGCGGCGGGTGGCGGCGGACGACGACGGCGCGATCGAAGACGGGATCGAACTGGCGTCGGGGGTGGGCGTACCCGGGCACGAATCTTCTTTGGGCCGCGGCCGACCCGCGGGAGGCTGGGCGTGATGAACCTGACCACCAACACACGGCGACTATTCAACCGCGTACGCCGCGGCGTCGATAACCTGCCGACTGTCGAGCGGCGCAGCCGGTCGCGCTTCCTCGCGGCCCGCCGCCGGCACCGCGCCGCAAATGCGTCGGCACAGGCCCACGTGCCCGCGGAGTTGCGACACGACGGGTTCTGCCTGACTTCGCTGAAAGCGCTTGGCCTGCCCGAGGTCGCGGCTTATCGAGACAGCCTCGATCGGCTCGCAACCGACCTCGCCGCCCAACCGATCCCCAAGTCCGACGCCGTGTTCACGGTCTGGGCCGACGACGCGGCGATCCTCAAGCACCCCGAGGTCTTCCGCCTGGGGCTGCATCCGCCGGTGCTCGATCTGGTCGAGTCGTACCTCGGTTTTTCGCCGGCCTACCACGGAGCCTACGTCCGACGCGACTTCGCCCGCCGCAGCTCGAGCCGTTCTCGGCTGTGGCACCTGGACCTGGAAGACCACCGGATGTTCAAGCTGATCGTGTACGTCCGCGACGTGACCGAGGCCGACGGGCCGATCGAGGTGGTGCCCGCCGCCGCGTCGCGCCGCATCGTCCGGGAGCAGGGCTACGGCGGCGGCTGGATCCATCAGCCCCAGCTCCAGGACGCGATCGAAGCCGCTCCGCGGCGGTCGGTGACCGGGCCGGCAGGGACGGTGGTGTTGATCGACCCGTCGCGTGTCCTGCACCGCGGCGGTCCGCTCGAGCCCGGCCACGAACGCTTCACCGTGTTCTACGACTTCACCACCGCCCGGCCTCGTCGGCCGTACTACTGCAAATCGTCCGTGACCCCCGCGACGCTGGACGTCATGCGCCGCCCGCTCGACGACCGCCAGCGCCGGGCCCTCGACTGGCGCCGTCCTTCCAAGCAACCGGCCGTCACGGCTTCGCCCTGATCCGCCCGGCACCCCGTCCGCCGCGACACCTACACCCTTTTGGGAGAAGACTCATGGAGAATCAGACCCGGTCTTTCGTCTTATCGCTGCTGCTCTGCAGCTGTTTCACCGCGTCGTCGCACGCCAAGGTGTTGGACTTCGAGTTCCTCAACGTGCCCCAGCCCGGCCCGCACCACTTCGGCAACCTCTACATCGAAGACGGCTTCATGGTCATCAACGCCGGGGCCGGCACGCTGGCGTACTACGGCCGGGACCACGCCGACTACGCCGGCTCCACCGGTCTCTTCGCCACGCTGCCCAACAACTCGCTGACCCTCGCCGCCCTCAACGGCCGGCTGATCACGCCCAAGTCGATCGACCTGGCCCCGAAGACCCTCAACCTCGGGCCGGTGTCCGTCACCTTCACCGGGTTCAAGAAAGACGGCGACACGGTCAGCACCTCGTTCGCCATCGGCGCGACCGATACCTTCACCACGTTCACCTTCGGCGACGACTTCAAACACATCACCCACCTGCAGTGGAGCCAGGGCGGGGTCGGTCACCAGTTCGACAACATCGAAGTCCGCAACAGCCCCGAGCCGTCGTCGGCGGCGCTGATCCTGCTCATCGGGCTGGTCGGCATCCCGCTGGCGACCGGGCGTTGGATGCGTCACGCGCAAGCCGAGGACCGGGCCCAGGCGTGACCCCGCGTCGCCGGTGATGGCCGTATCGATTCCCTCCTCGAGACCCGCCACCCCGATGTCTCTGATTATCGTCAACCACACTTTCTCGATCCGCGACGGCCAGGGCCAGGTCAACCGCCGGCTGGTTGAGGCGATGGCCCGCCACGGCCACCGGGTCAAGGTCGTCACCGGCGACGCGGACGACCGGTTCGGCGAGCCCTCGGTCGAGGTCCGTGTGGCAAAGGTGCCGTCGAGGCTGCCGACGCCGTTGGCGCACCAGTGGTTTGCCTGGCGGGTGGGCCGAACGTTGCGGGCGTGGCGTGAGCCGGGCGATCGTGTGGTGCTCAACGGCTCGATGGCGTACCGGCGCTGCGACCTGAACCTGTGCCACTTCGTCCACGCGGCGTGGCTGCGCTCGGCCGGGCACGACTGGGCCAAAGATCGCTCGCCCAAGTCGGCGTACCAGTGGCTGTTCACCCGCGGCAACGCGGCGTGGGAGCGGCTCGCTTACCGGCAGGCCCGCCGGGTGATCGCGGTGTCCGAACGGGTCAAGCAAGACCTGATGGACCACGTCGGCGTGCCGGCGGCGAAGATCGACGTGGTGCCCAACGGGTTGGACCTCGGGCGGTTCACGGCGGGAGAAGACGCGGTTGATACGGACACCGACGCGTCGTGGCGGGCGTCGCTGAAGCTCGACGGCTCGATGTTCGTCGTCGGTTTCTGCGGCGACCTCAAGACGCGGCGGAAGAACCTCGACGTGTTGCTGCGGGCCGTGGCGACGCTGCCCGAACGGGTGCACGTGGTGGCGGCGGGCGCGTTCGAAGGCGGGCCGTACCCCGCGTTGGTCGAGACGCTGGGGCTGAGCAACCGGGTGCACCTGCTGGGCCGGGTCCACGACATGCCTAACTTCTTCCGGGGGTGCGACGCGTTCGTGGGCCTGTCGCACTACGAGCCCTGGGGGCTGATGCTAGCCGAGGCGATGGCGTCGGGGCGGGCGGTGGTCGCGGCCGACAGCGTCGGGGCGGCCGGGCTGATCCGTGAAGGCGAAAACGGGCTCCGCCTGCGCGACCCCGACGATGCGCGAGGGCTGGCCGCGCGTCTGAGCCGACTGGTCGACGACCCCGACCTGCGTGGACGGCTCGGTCGCGCCGCGCGTGAGACCGCCGAAGGTCTGGACTGGCCGGTCATCGGTCGGCGATACCACCAACTCATCACCGCGTTGGCCGCGCCCGCCGAAACCAATCCCCACACCCGGCCGACCCCGGCCGGCGAGTTCGCCTGAGGCCTTGCGCCTCGGCGACCACACGGACTCTCTCGTTCCCCCGCGATCGATTTGCGAGATCACCCGTTGTCTGTTGCCGCCCCCCATCAAGCGATCCCCACGCTCCCGGCCACCGCCCCGGCCCCGGCGTCTTTGGCGGCGGCCGACGGGCGTGACCGCTTCGTCCACGTCGGGCTGGGCTGGTTTCACGAAACCCCCGGCGGGCTCGAGCGCTACCAGCACGGCCTGTGCGGCGAACTCGCTCGGCAAGGCGTCACCACCGAGGCGTGGGTCGCGGGTGATCCGGGCGTGGGGCCGACTCCGCCTTACGAGGTCCGGGCCTTCGCGGACGCCGAAGCCCCGCGATCCCACAAGCGTGCGGGACTCGCCCGGGGGCTCGCCGCGTCGCTCGAACAAGGCGGCGTCGTGGTCACGCACCACGCCGCCCACGCCGCGATGGTCCGCCCGCTGCTCGGCCGCAAGCCCCACGTCGTGCACTTCCACGGCCCGTGGTCGCTGGAGTCCCGCGCCGCCGGAGAAAGTTTCATCCGTGCCGGGCTGAAAAAACGGATCGAACGCCGGGTGTACCGCTCGGCCGACCGCCTGGTCACGCTCTCGGACGCGTTCCGTGAAGTCCTGGTGCGGGAGTACGGCGTCAGGCGAGACCGGGTCCGCGTCGTCCCCGGCGGGATCGACGCCGAAGCCTTCGACCCCGGCGTCGATCGGGCCGAGGCCCGCCGTCGGCTGGGGTGGGAGCCGGACGTGCCGACGCTCTTCACCGTCCGCCGGCTCACGCCGCGGATGGGGCTGCCGACGCTGATCGCGGCGATGCCGCGTCTGGTGCGAGACTATCCCCGCCTGCGGCTGTATATCGGCGGGCGGGGCTCGCTGCGGGAACAACTCGAAGCGCAGATCGCGTCGCTGGGACTGCGAGATCGGGTCGAGTTGATGGGGTTCGTCTCGGCCGAGAAGCTGCCGATGGCGTACGCCGCGGCCAACCTGAGCGTCGTGCCGACACGTGAACTGGAGGGGTTCGGTCTGGTGTGTCTGGAGTCGCTGTCGGCGGGGACGCCGGTGCTGGTGACGCCGGTGGGAGGGCTTCCGGAGGTGGTGCGCGGGTTGGACCCGAAGCTGGTCATGGGTGGGGCCGACGCCGATAACCTGGCCCGGGGGCTCGGCAAGGCGTTGGCGCATCCCGAGTCTCTGCCCACCGCCGAGGCCTGCCGGGACTACGTGCGGCGGCGCTTCGATTGGTCGGTGATCGCCGGCCGTGTCGCCGAGGTCTACCGCGAGGCGGCGGCGGTCCACGCCGGGAGACGCGCATGACCACGCCGCCCTTGGTGACCTTCGTCGACCAGTCCGGCCAGCTGGGCGGGGCGGAGATGATGCTGCTGGACGCGGCGCGGGCGTGGCGCGACCGCTGCCGGGTGCTGCTGTTGGAGGACGGGCCGTTTCGCGCATCGCTGATCGACGCGGGGGTGGACGTGCGGGTGATCGAGTTGGGTCGTGGTGCCACCGAGGTGCGCAAGGCGGCGGGACCGACCGCGGCGTTCCGGAGCGTGCCGGCGCTGGTCCGCGGCGTGCGGCAGGTCGTCGAAGCGCTCGAACCCTGCGGCGTGGTCTACGCCAACACGCTCAAGGCGGCGGTGGTGGCGGGGCTGGCGGCGCGGCGTCGGCGGGTGCCGATGGTGATGCACCTGCACGACCTGCCGACGGCCGGGCACTTCACGGCGATGAACCGCCGGGTGATCCGCTTCGCCGCCACGCACCTGGCCGACGCGGTCGTGGCCAACTCACACGCCGCCGCGGTGGCGTTGCGCTCGATCGGGGCCCGGCCGCGGCGGATGACGGTGGCCTACAACGGCTTCGACGCCACGGCCTGGCACCACGACGAAGACGTCGCCCGCGTCCCGGCCGTGCCCGGCGGGCGGTTCTGCGTCGGCGTGTTCGGCCGGCTCACGCCGTGGAAGGGGCAAGACGTGGCGATCCGCGCGCTGGCCCAAACCGACGACGCCCACGCGCTCATCGTCGGCGACGCCCTGTTCACCGAAGAAGACCGCGCTTACGCCGCGTCGCTTCGCACGCTGGCCGACGAGTTGGGCGTCGCGCCACGTGTCCACTTCCTGGGCCACCGCCACGACATCGCGGCGCTGATGCGGCGGTGCGACGCGGTGGTGCACTGCTCGACCGCGCCCGAACCCTTCGGGCGGGTCGTGGTCGAAGGCCAGCTGGCCGAGCGCCCCGTGGTCGCCGCCGCGGCGGGGGGCGTGCTGGAGATCATCGACGACCCGCGCACGGGCCGACTCGTGCCGCCGGGCGACGCCGACGCCCTCGCCGCGGTGCTCCGTGAGCTGCAAGACCACCCCGACGAGGCCCACCTCATGGCCCACGCCGGCCGCATCGCCGCGACCTCACGCTTCTCGATCGACGCCATGCTCGCGGGCATGGACCGGGTCGTCCGCGACCTGCTGCCTCCCGGCGGATCGCGCCCCAGCGGCGAACGCCCCCCCACCCTGACCCACGCGTCTGCTCGGGACTGACCCCGGAAACCGACCCGCCGATGCATCCGCTTCGATCCACCGATCACGACTCAATACCTCTGCCCTTCCCCTCACGCGGTCGGGGTACGCCGTGGCAACTCCTAATTGCCGCGGTGGCCCCGGCCGTTTTTCCGTTCTGGCACGTCTGGCTGGACATGGTGCAAGTCGCGCTGCGCGACGAGACGTTTGGCTATGCTTTGGCGATCCCGCCGATGGCGGCGTGGATCACCTGGCGTCGGCTACGCGGCGTGGCTTACGACCCGCGGGGGCGCGGCGCCGGCGTGGCTATCGTCGCGCTGGGCTTGGCGGTCCACGGACTGTCGCTGTTCCGCGGCGGGCCGCTGTTGACCTACGGCTGGTACGGCGGGGCGTTGCTGGTGCTGGTCGGATACTGCACGGCGGCGCTCGGGGTGCGGGCGCTGCGGGCGTTGCTGCCGGTGTTCGCGTTGCTGGTGTTGGTCGTACCGATCCCGCCGGGGATCGTGTCGACGGTCGGCCACCAGCTCATGTACCTCTCGGCCACGGTCACCGCCGATCTGCTGCGGATCATGGGCGTGCCGGTGGAACAGTTCCTCTACCTGCTGGTGGTGGACGGCACGCCGGTGAACATCGTCGAGGCCTGCTCGGGGCTGCGGTCGTTCTTTGCGCTCTTCGGGGCGACGGCGGTGTTTGTGGCGGCGTGCCGGCTGCGGTGGGGCGTGGCGTTGTTGCTGCTGGGGCTGACGCCGGTGCTGGCGGTAACGGGTAATTTCGCGCGGCTGTTTCCAACGGCGCTGCTGCAACGCTACGCCAGCGAAGACGTCGCTCACGCCGCGCACGACCTGTTGGGGTTCGTGTCCGTGCTGCTGGCCGTGGCGATCACGGCCGGGGTGCTGGCGACGCTGCGGTGGGCGGGGTTTGCGTTGTTTGCCTCACGACAAACGGCTGACGACACGGGGCCGACCGCGGCGGACAGCGACGGCTCACGTGCGTGGTGGGGCTGGGCGAGGACCTGGCCCGTGTGGTCGTGCGCCGCGCTGGTGCTGGGGGTCGGCACGGCGGGGTCGTTCTTCGAGTGGCCGTCGGACGAGCGATCGCGATACCACGCGGCGGTATCGCGGGCGGTGCTCGGCGTCGACCTGACCCTCGACGGCTGGACGCCGACCGAGTCCGAACTCGACGAGTGGTCCACCGCCCAACTCCAGCCCAACGCCGCGCGGCGGATCGGCCTCACGCCGCCGCACGGAGCCGGTGCCCTCCATGCATCATTGATCCACTGCCGCTACCAACGCGACCTCGCCTACCACACCCCTCCCTCCTGTTACCCCAGCGCCGGCTGGAACCTGCAAGACGCCCAGCCCCGATCGTTCACGGTCGAAGGCCACGCCGTGACGGTCACCGAGTACACGTTCGCCCGGGTCTCGCACGACCGCGTCCGCCGCATCGCGGTGCATAACCTCCTGGTCATGCCCAACGGGCGGACCGCCGCCGACCCGTCCGCGGCCTTCGGGGCCAACATCCAGCAAGGCCGGCAGGACCCGTGGGGGGTGGCCCAGCTCACCGTCGTGTTCCCGGACGAGAGCACGCCCGAACAACGCCTCGACGCGACCCGCGGGCTGGTGGCCCGGTGCTGGCCGGCGTTGACCCTCGTCATGCACGGCCGCGACCCCGCGAGCCCTCCGGCGCTTGCTCTGGCCGAGAAAAACTAACGCGATGTCTGAACGCAGCCCCCGAAAACCCGATACGCGACGCGTCTTCGCCCGCCGACGGCGCATCGCACTAGGAGCGATCCTCGCGCTGGTGGCGACGGTCGTGGGCGTGGGCGGGTTCCGCTACGCGGTCTTTCGGCTCGAGAGCCGGGCGATGCTGACCGAGGGGCACGCGTTGATGCAGGCCGGTGAATACGGCGCGGCGGCCGAGCTCTTCCAACGCTACATCCCGCGGCGGCCGAGCAATAAGCAGGCCCTCTACGACCTCGCTCGCGTCAAGACCGGCGGCCCATCACCAACACGAGAGCAGCTGCTCGACGCGACCGCGGCCTTGCAGACCCTGCTCGCCGACCGACCCGATCACCGTGACGGCCAGCACCTGCTGCTCCGCTGCCTGCTCGGCCTGGGCGACGGGAAAGGCGCGACCGCGCTGGCCGAGAAGCTCGTCGCCGCGGTGCCGGACCACCCCGACGCGTTGCGCACCCTCTTCGCGACCGATCCCCCGGAACGCGCCGTAGCCCGCGCCCGGGCGATGCGTGGCCGGCTGCTACCCCCGGCGACGCAGCGCGTCGTGCACGAGGCGTTGATCCGGGCCCACACCGCGCGGGGCGACCGGGACCAGGCGTTGGCGGTCGCCGAAGAAGCCCTGTACCTGGAACCCTCGTCGTTCCCCGCCTTCGAGCGCTACCTCGTGCTGGCCACGCCGCACCTGACGCCCGCGCAGCTTTCCCGGCAGACCGAAGCACACGCCCAACGACAGACCAACAAAATCGAAAGCGATCTGGTCACCGCCGTCGGCCTGCAAGCCGTCGTCCACGCTTCCGCACGCAACGATTACACGCCCGGCCCGGAGATCGAGCCGTCGGCGGCACGGATCGGTCTTCTGCTCGAGTCGCTCCTCGAACGCGAAAACGAGCTTGCCGTGGAACACCGGCTGGTCTTGGCCCAAGCGTTGTTTCGCAGCGGACAGAGCCACGAAGGGCTGAACCTGCTGCACACCGCGGCCGAACGGTTCCCCAGCCACAAGCCGCTGCGCACCCGGTGGTGGAACGCCTTATCGGTGTACGGAAACGCGGCGTGGCTGGACCGCGTTCTCGAATCGTCGGCCGGCCGTCCTCGGGCCGTGACCGAATGGGCGGCGCTGGCGGCAGTACAACACCGCTTGGGCGCGGACACCGGACCGGCTGCCGTTGCCGAGGCGCTCGGCGCTGACGCCGACGACCCGGTCGCCGCGGCGTGGCTCGCGTGCCTCGACGTCGCCAAGCAAACACCGCTCTCCGCCGAGACACTGCGGATCGTCTCCCGTGCCTTGGCGGCGCGTCCCGACGACGCGGCGTTGTGGTTCGCCGCGGGCGAGCTGCACGGACGGCTCGGCGATGCGCCGCGGGCGGCGTTGTCTTACGCCCACGCCAGCCGACTCGAGCCCGCCTGGGCCACCGCGGTCCAGCGGTGGCACGATCACGCGGAGGCAACCGCCACGGCTTCTGTCGCAAACGCGGCGGCCGACCACCGCCGAGGACTCCGCTTTGTCCAAGGCCGAGGACCAAACGCCCAAGACCGAGAAGGCAGGACCGTCGAGCCGATACCGGCGCCGACCGCACTCACCGCGGATTCGGAAGCATTGCTCGGCCGGTTGGTTGGTGCCGCAGACTTTGCGGAGCTGGAGCGGGCCAGCCGCGACGCCGCGGCGTCGGCCGACGAACTCGGGCCGTATCTACCCAAGGAGTTGCGTCAAGCTCTGGTGCGAGCGCTCCTGGCGGGCGGACGCCTGGACCTGGCGTATCGCTACGGCGTGGACGAGGCTGCCGCCGACCGCGGGCTCGTGCAACAGATCACTTCGCTGCGTGCGGTCGTTAACCGGCCCGAGCCCCAACGGCCGTCTCCACGGCGAACTCACGCATCAAACGGGCCGACCACCGACCAACGCGACTCCCCTCTGTGGCGGGCGTACCGCGGGGAGCGGGCCGACAAGCTGCGGCCGTATGCCGCCGGGCTGATGGCCGCGGATCGTGCCGCCGAGGCCGAGCGTCTGCTGCATTTTCTGTTGGTCTTCGATCCCTCGTCACCGGCCGCATGCCTGTTTGACCTGGCCACGGCGGCGTCGGAACGGGGCGACACGTCGCTGGCGTTGGCCTGGCTGGACAGATGGCGAGCGGCGGAGACGGGGGAACCTCCCGAGCCCTCGGCGTTGCGCTGGGCGGCGGATCGCTACCTGGCGGCCGGCCAGACCGACGTGGCGGCCGACCTCTGGCAAGACCTAGCCCACCGCGAGGCCGAGGGACGCGACGCGTTGTTGGCCACCGCGGCTGGACTGATCGATGCACCCGACCGCCTCGCGGTCTTGGTGGAGGCCGTGTCGCGGACCCGCACGCCGGCGAGCAACGACGTAGGCTTCGCGCTCACGCTGGCGGGGTGGTGCGACCGGGCGGCCGGCTCGCGTGGCGAAGCCGCGGACACCGAAGATGAGCGAGACCGCTTGGCGGCGGCGCGGGCGGGCCGGGCGCTGCTCGAGCCTTGGATCGCCCAAGCCCGAACCCAACACCGTGATGCGTTGGCGTGGTCGGCGCGTCTCAGCCACCGGGCCGGCGAGCCGGACGAGGCCGAGCGTCTGTACCGCCGGGCGTTGCGGCTCCGCCCGGACTCTCCGTCGCTGCGGAACAACCTGGCCCTGGTGCTGGCCGAGCGAGGTGTCTCGCTGGAAGAAGCCCGGGGCCTGGCGGACGCGGTGCGCGGCGAACTGGGAGAACACCCGGCCGTGATCCACACGCTGACGCTCATCGACCGCCGGCAACGCCCGAAAAATGAATCCATATACGCCGGGCCGTAAGTCGTAGTCTCGCCCAATCACGGTGCCCAAAGCCGGACGCCCATCTCCACGCCCGAGGTTCGCTCGGGAACCCCAACCCAACAACCTACCGTTCTTCGCCGGTTGGCTCCGAAGCGAACCGAGGCGGAGCCTCGCGCCGTCCACGGCGAGCCGGATTATGGAACACCCGCGCCTGCGGCTTTACGCCGGCGTCACGCTTTTTCGAGTCCGCACGCCGAGCCGCAGCAACAGGCCGATGGCGACGATGACGACGCTGCAAAACACGGCGCCCAGCCGCTGAGGCGCGGTCTGGGGGAACACCGCCAACCCCCCGATCACCGCTCCGTAAATCAGGCACAGCCAGGACATGACCCGGAACTGCATGCCGTCAGAGGCCGCCTCGCGGTTCTCTTCGTCGCCGATCGGCGTGACGGTACGTTCGATAAACGCGTCGGCCCGACGCAGGTCTTCGGGCTTGGCGTACCGGGCGGCGGCGCGGGTCGCGAAGAACCAGACGCTGCCGAGGACGAACACCGCCACGACCGTCACGCCGTAGCGCAGGTCCGTGTCCTCGCGCGGCGAAGCCGGGGCCTCCAGGCCCAGCGCCCCCAGCAACGCCTCGATCGGCACGAACCACCGCGCCGTGACCGCCACGGCGAAACCGAACAACGCCGTCGTCCACGCCGACCACGAAGGCGTCCGCGCCACGAACAAGCCCCACAGCATGGGCACCGCGATCGGCAGGCTCACGATCGACGCGATCTGGATCACCAAGTCAAACAGGTTGATCGTCCGCCACTGGTTGACCACGATCGCCAGCGCGATCATCAGCACGCCCAGGATCACGGTGAACACCTGCCCGACGCGCAAGAGGTGCGTCTCGGTCGCCCCGGGCTTGAACACGGGGTGGTACAGGCTCCGGACGAAGATGCCCGACGCCTTGTTCAGGCCGCTGTCCATCGTCGACATCGTGGCGGCGAAGATGCCGCAGACGAACAGGCCGACCAGCCCCGCGGGCAGAACCGCCAGGCTCACGGCGACGTAGGCCGCCTCCTCGGGTTTCTTCAGCTCGGGGAACTGCGCCGCCAGGTCCATGCCCGTCGCCGCGGCGGTCATCGGCGGCACCAGCCAGATCAGCGGGAACAGCAGCATCCCCGCCAGCGGGATCAGCGACGCCAGCCGGGCGTGCTTGCCGTTTTTGACCGTGAGGTACCGCGAGCCGCCGTTGGCCAGGTCGTTGTGGTGCACGACCTGGTTGATCAGCATCGCGGTGATCCACAGCCCGATGATCTCGGGCCGGGCGAGTTCCGACCAGTTGAAGTGGGCCGAGGGCACCTGCTCGATCAGCCCCGACACCCCGCCGACTTCCGGCAGGCGCAGCGCCAGGAACGCGACGACCAACGTGATCGTCGCCACCACGAGCATCTGCACGAAGTCGCTGGCGACCACCGCCCACGCCCCGCCGGACGTGCTCATCACCAGCACGATCACCCCCAGCCCGACCATCGTCAGGTTCAGGTCCAGCCCGAACACCGCGGCCATGAACACGCCCACCGCGTTGAGTCCGATCGCGCCGACCAGCACGAAGATCGGCAGCTTCACCAAGAGGAAGATCTTCTCGTTGACCGGCCCGTAGCGGTCCCGCACCGCCTCGGTGTAGGTCACCGCCCGCATCTGCCGGAACCGGTACGACGTGAACGCGAAGACCAGGACGTTGCCCACCGCGTTGGACAGGTACAGCGCCAGCACCAGCGTGCCGGTCTCGTAGATCTTGCCGGCCGCGCCGGTGAAAGTCCACGCGCTGAACGTGACCATGAACGTCGACGCCCCGGTCATCCACCACTGCATCGCCCCGCCGCCGCGGAAGTAGTCGCTGCTGTTGCTGTTGAACTTCTTGAACACCGCCCCGATGCCGAGCATGAACAGGAAGTAGAAGAGGATGACCGCGTAGTCGAGCGTGCTCAAAACAACCTCTCACCACCGACCGGGTGCCGGCCATCTCGTTCAATACCCAAACTCGATTCGACGTAACCCGTCAGCGCGGCTCCGCCCCCGGAGTCGCACCCGCGGGGCCCGCCACGTCCGCCAGGTCCACCACGAAGGTCTGCACGAGCTCGTCCGACACCGCCCGCTTGTAGTACAGCTTGGTGCTGTCGCGGCTGAACGCCGGGTTGACGTGCGCCCGGTGCGTCGTCCACGTGATGTCGGCGAAGGGGTGCTCGAACAGGATCGCGGTCGGCTCGAGCTCGCCCCGGCGGTACAGCTTCATCACCACGGGGTTGCTGCGGTACCACGTCTCGCCGGCGAACCACTGGCCGTCGGGCGACTTGGCCACGTGGCAACCCGGACCGGCCAGCGTCTCGACCACTCGCTTATCGCGGCTCCACGTGCGCATCTCGTAGAGCCGGGTTTCCTCGAACCCGTCGTCGATGCCGATGTCCGCCCCCCAGAGCAGCCGCTCGTTGTACCAGTCGAAGTGCATCGGCTTGTCGATGCCCCACTCGCGCAGGTCCGAGCCGTCGCGCCGGGCGGTGAACAGGTGCTGCTTGCCTTTGGTGTTGCCGTACCTGGTGTAGTTGCGGTCGAAGAGGTTATTGGTCGAGATGGTGAAAGCGATGTGGGTGCCGTCGGTCGAGAACTTGGGGTGGGCGACGAACCAGCCGCGGGGGTCGTCGGTGCCGTCGTCCCACCGCTCGTTGTAGACCTCGGCGATCTCGCGGGTGGTGACGATCTGTTTGATCTCGCCCGTCGCGGTGTTGAGCTCGTACAGGCCGGCCTCGCCGAGGTTGCTCTCGGGCGACCAGACGCTGATGAAGACGTAGCCGCCGAAGTTGTTGTCGCCGAGCATGGCGCCGGTGTAGGGGCCCCACTCGGTCTCGCCGGTGTCGGCGTTGACGATGTAGACGTCGCCGGCGAAGTGGTGGCCGCCGGAGTAGCCGATGCTGTCGTGGTCGACCCACTGCTGGAACACGCCGTTGTGGACGCGGACGGGGAACTCGATGTCGCGGAGCTTGCGGTGGTTTTCCAGGTCGGTGTCGGCCACCCAGATCGACCCGCGGGCCAGGTCGTCGAAGGGCGACAGCTCGTCGCGGTCGAGCATCGTGTATAGCAGCCGCGACCCGTCGGGGCTCTCGGGCGACTCGCCGTAGATGCCGAACGTGGTGTACGCCCCCGGCGGGCCGACGGGCGTTTCGTGTGGCAGCGGGCCGAACGTCGGCGCGGCCTGCGGCTCAACCGGGGGCTCCGAGGGAACGGCCGAGGATGGCGGCGCAACGCCGGGCTGACCGGTCAGCCGCCAGTTGTCGACACGGATGGTTTGAGGTTGTTCGCCGTCGTTCTGTGCGTAGTAGCCCAGCGCGGTGATCGGCCCGTCGAGGTCGGCCCAGGCCGAGGCCTCGCCGTCGCCCGGCCTTAGGGTTTGCTCAGAGGCAAACGCAAGCGGTTGCCACATCGCCTGCTCATCCAGCAGCTCGACACTCAGCGCGGTATTGCCGCCCTTAACCGGCGTGCCCCGGGCCTGGACGTACCACCGTTCGCCGCGGCGGACCGCCAGCTGGATGCGGGGGCTGTTGCTGTTGCCGAAGACCATCTGCCACGACAAACCCGACGCCCCCGCGACGCCGATCGGTCCGGGGTGTTGCCCCCCGCTGCGCAGCGTGGCCCCGTCGAGCGGCACGAACATCAACACCCGGTCGCCCGGCTTGAGACCGATGCGGACCAGGCCGGCGTCGGGCTGGCTGTCGTTGCGGTGCGGCGCTGCCGCGTGGACGTCCTCGGCCGGGACTTGAGGCTTGGATGCTTCGTGCCGGACGACCTTGGCGGTGCCGCGGTCCCGGCCCTTCGTGCCGCGGTGGTGCGCGATGCCGTAGCCGCCCAGCGCCGCGCTCACGTCGCCGTCGGCGTTGTTGGTGAACGTCTGGTGGTACAACACGTCGGCCCAGACCGGGGGCGTGGCCACGGAAAAGGCCAACAACCCGCCGGCCACGGCGGCGGCCCGGGACAGATGAAATCTCATGGTCGCTCCAAGAGGGCGCGGACGGGTTGATATTGCGGGTGTTCGTTGATGGGCCCGGAACCTTCGACCAAATCAAAGGCGTCTCCGCTTCGGATCGAGGCGACGCTGCCGTCGGCGAACAAGCGGTTCCAGGTGTCGCCGTGGCTCAGGTTATTGATGTTGTGGGCCAGGTCGTGGAGCACCATGTCTTCGGAGGTCAGATCGTATATCCGCCACTTCACCTGCACCGCGAAGGTCGGGCCGAACTCGGTGACCGGGAAGTATTGGTACCCCGCGTTGACCCGATCGTTCGTAGGAACCGCGTCGTCCCAGAGCCCCCCTTGGGACTCGAAGGTCCAGTTGGAATTGTCTTGGCCCGGACAGTAGAACAACGCCGTGGA
>JBCBSA010000012.1:0-19158 GCA_039819425.1 Planctomycetota bacterium | reverse complement strand
CGCGGAGCTCGAGCTCACGGCGGATCTCGCGCTTGCGGTCGGCCGGGCCGCCGAGGACGTCTTCGACCTGGGCGATGGTGTCGGCGAACTCGCGTTCGATCTCGCGGAGAGCGGTGACGTCGGACTGGACCCCGACGAAGTAGACGACCTCGCCGTGCGAATCGCGGATCGGGTTCATCGATAGCCGGTTCCAGAACGGCGTGCCGTCCTTGCGGTAGTTCAGCAGCGTCACGACCGCCGCCCGCCCGGTGGCGACGGCCCGGCGGACATAGGACACGGCCACGGGGTCGGTGTCGTCGCCCTGCAGGAACCGGCAGTTGCGCCCCAGCACCTCGGCCCGGCTGTAGCCGGTGAGCTTAAGGAATCCCTCGTTGACGGCGATCAGCGGCTTGTCGTCCTGACGTGCATCCGCGATGGAGACGCCCTGCGGGCCGAAGTGGTCGCCGAGCCGACGCTCGGTGAACATCTCCAGCAGCCGGTCGTGGTCGATGTTGACGCCCGCGGGGGTGTCACTGACCAACGAACCGACCAGATCGGTGTGGGTGTGGATCGGGGATGAAGGGTCTTGCATGCCGCAGTAATTGCTTGATGCGAACGACAATCATTGTCGAACACCCACAATATAGGGCCGCCGAGCCGGCGGGGACATGAAAAACGCCTAAAATACACCACTTTTTCGGAACAATCCCGACCCGCATCGCCGGCAAACGCCCCCCCGCCGAATCACACCGCAAAGCGGGTGAAGCCGGTGACCGACGCCCCGCTCGGGACGTAGTGTTGGACCGGTTTTTTGGCGTCCATCTCTTTGATGTAGGTCTGACCGAGGAGGGTGTGGTCGCTGATCCACTTTTTCATCTTGCCGCCGGCGATCTTCTCGGCGATCTCGGGGGGCTTGCCGGTGGCGGCGGCTTCTTCGACGAAGAGCTTCTTGGCGGCCTCGACGGCGTCGGCGGGGAGGCCGGCCTCGTCGATCGCCAGCGGCGCGGGGCAGACCGGCGGGACCGCGGCCGTGACGTGCATGCACAGGCCACGCAGCAGCTCGTCGTCGACCTCGCCCTCGGCGGTGACCACGGCGGCGGACTTGCGGTTGGTGTGGATGTAGCTCGCCGCGGCGGGGGCTTCGAAACGGACGCCCTCGCCGAACGTGATGTTCTCCTTGATGGTCAGCCGGAGGTCCTCGATCAGGGCCCTCATCGCGTCGTTGGGCTCGATCGGGCCGGTGGTGTCGAGCTTGAGGGCTTCGTCGGCGACCTGTTGGATCTTGGCCAGGAAGTCCTCGTTGCGGGCCGAGAAGTCGGTCTCGGTCATGACCTTGACCATGGCGACTTGACCCCCGTCCTGAGCGACGGCGATCGCGCCCTCGCCGGCCTCGGCTTCGCGGGTGTCCATCTTGCCGCCGGCGCGTTCACGCAGCAGCTCGATCGCTTTGTCCACGTCGCCCTCGGCGTCGGTGAGGGCCTTCTTGCATTCCATCATGCCCATGCCGGTCTTCTGTCGCAGGGCGTTGACGTCTTTGGCGGTGATCGCCATGGGAAACTCCGTGTTGCGGTTGGTGGTGGATTCGGGGACACGCCGTCGGCGGGCCGGGAAGATAGCGAGCGGAAGCGTGCGGTGCTTCCGTGTTCAAGCCGAACCGCCGGCGGCGACGGCTCGCGTGGGGAGCGGTGGGGATCAGTTGGTCGTGGCGGGCTGGGGCGCAGCGGCTTCGGGCGTGCCACCCGCGTCGCCGGCGGGCGCGTCGTCCTGAGCCGGCGTGCCTTCTCCCGCGGGCGTCGGCGCGTCGGCGGAGAATTGGGCGCGGCTGCTGCGCTTGCCGCGGGGTCCGGGGCCCAGCGGGGAGCTGCCGGCGTCGGGGGCCGAGCCGTCGCCGCCGTCGTCTTTGCCGACGCTGCGCGACTGCTTGCCCTCGTTCACGGCCCGGCAGAGCTGGTCGATCACGACCTCGATGGCCCGCATCGCGTCGTCGTTGCCGGGGATCGGGATGTCGGCGAAGTCGGGGTCCGAGTCGGTGTCGATCAGGCAGACGGTGGGGATGCCGAGCTTGCGGGCTTCCTTGACGGCGTTGGTCTCGGCGTTGACGTCGATGATGACCATGAGCCCGGGGAGCTTGGTCATATTGCGGATGCCCTCGAGGTTGCGGAGGATCTTGGTCTTCTCGCGGTTGAGGGTGGCTTCCATCTTCTTGGAGTAATTCTCCATCTCGCCGGACTCTTCGAGACGCTCGAGCTCTTCGAGGCGCTTGAGGCGTTGGCGGATGGTGGAGAAGTTGGTCAGGGTGCCGCCGAGCCAGCGCTCGGTGCAGTAGTGCATGCCGCACTCCTTGACGTGCTTCTCGATGATGTTGCGGGCTTGGCGTTTGGTGCCCACGAAGAGGACGTCCTTGCCCTCGGCGACGGTCTTGGTGACGAACTTGCGGGCCAGCAGGAGGCCCTTGATCGTCTGCTTGACGTCGATGATGTGGATGCGGTTGCGTTTGCCGAAGATGTACGGGGCCATCTTCGGGTTCCAGTGGGTCGAGCGGTGGCCGAAGTGGATACCGGCTTCGATGAGGTCGTTGACGAGCGAGGCCATGCGGGGCGAACTCCTGAGCGATCCGGCGGTTGGGTAGTGGCCGGGGGTGGGTGCGGTGGTCGGCTTACGCCAGCTTGTTAGCGAACGACAGGGTCGCGGTTACGAAGCTGGGGGAACGAGCCGGCCGGGGGAAACGAAAGCCGTGCCGCCGGGCTTGGCCGGCCGGGTAGGCGGGCGAGCGGCACGTGGGTCGACGTGCGTCCGGCCCGCCCGACGACGAGCGGCGGTGAGCCGCGGCGATCGGGGCGGGGTCAAGCGGGGCCTTGGCGTCCGGGCCGGGCCGCGCGGGGTCGGTCGCACTGGATGCAAAACAGGTCTAAGTCGTGGCGGTGTCTCTCCCTAGCCGGAGGCCATCACGTCTTAGACCCACACTGGTACGCGGCAACTCCGCCGCGATCGGCATTGTAACGGCGGCCGGCACCGCTGCAAGCGATGTGTGAGGAGTCCACGACCACGACCGCCACCGGCGGCGTCGGCCCGCGGGATCAGCTGGCCGGGGCGGGGTGCGGCCTCGGCTCGGGGTCGCTGGGCGGGTTGCCGGCCGAGGTATCCGGCGGATTGGGGGTCGCCGCCCGGAGCTCGGCGTCTCGGCGGTCCAACGCGATGCAGTACGCCCCGTACCGGAACGCCGCGACCATGATGAGGCCGTAGATCACGAAGACGATCGCCAGCGAGTACCGCCACTGCAACTCGAACGCGATCGCCGAGACCCCGATCAGCGCGAACACCACCGCCGCCGCATACATCACGCCCACCGACTGTTTCACGGACAAGCCCGACCGGCGGAGCAGGTGGTGCAGGTGCTGGTTGTCGGGCGAGAAGATCGGCTGGCCGCGGAGCTTGCGGCGGACGATGGCCAGCGAGGTGTCGGTGATCGGCACGGCGAAGACGATCAGGGCGGCCGTGGTCAGCTTCAGCGACCACGCCCCCGCGTCGCCGAACAGCAGGATCGCGCTGACCGACAAAAACCCCAGGAGCAGCGATCCGGCGTCGCCCATGAAGATCCGGGCGGGGTTGAAGTTGTACGGCAGGAACCCCAGGATCGCGCCGAGCGTCGCCAGGCAGAGGACCACACGCTTGGGGTTGTCCAACACCGCCAACATCCGCACCTCGTCGGGCAGCCCGGCCGTGAGCAGCGCGATCGCCAAAAACCCCGCCATCGCGATCGCCACCACGCCCGACGCCAACCCGTCGAGCCCGTCGATCAGGTTCACGGCGTTGCACCCGCCGACCACAAAAAACGCCACGATCGCCGTCGCGGCGAAGTACACCACCGAATCTGAGGGCGCTAACCCGATCAGCCCGAAGAGCTGCTCGGTCACGTTGATCCCCATCTGGTTCCACGTCAACGCCGCGGCGGCGAAGAGCTGGCCGCCGATCTTGACCCGCGCCGAGATGCCGTACACGTCGTCGAACAGCCCGGTGAAGGTGATCACCGCCGCCCCGATCACGATCGACAGGGGGAACGCGTCGAGGACGATCGGACGCTGCCCGGGCCCGACCAGCTCGGTGGTCACGGCGAAGCTGGCGAACACGCCCACGACCCACCCCGCGAAGATCGCCACGCCGCCGAGGTACGCTACGGGCTGCTTGTGGTTCTTGCGTTTGAGGTCCGGCCAGTCCACCACGCCGTGCGCCACCGCCAGCCTCCGCAGCACCGGCGTCAGCAGCACCGAGACCAGGAACGCTACGAAAAACACCACCAGATAGGGGTTTAGCGCATCGAGCGCAGCCAACTCATACCCGCCGAAGCCGGCGGTATCGGGGGGAGATTCGACAATGGGCCATCGGCTGGCGATCACGGCGTCTCTCTCAAGCGGGCCCTCTCGGCCGACAGTTTACCGGGTCCGAGCGCGGCGTCGATTAGCTCGGCCAGGGTCTGGTCCAGCTCCACCTTCGGCACAAAGCCGACGGCCTCACGCAGCCGGCTCACGTCCGGCAGGCGGTGCTCGGGGTCTTCGAACCCCTCGCCGTAGACCGCTTCGTACGGCAGCGTCCGCCGGCCGACCCGCGGCCCGCCGGCCCGGGCGACACCCTCGATCACGCGGTCGGCGAGGTCGGCGATGGTCACGGGGCGGGTCGAGCCCACGTTGAAGACCCGGCCGTAAGCCTCGGGCTCGTCCAGCAGCCGGTGCACAGCCTCGGCCACGTCGCGGACGTCGCAGAACGCACGGGTCTGCCGGCCGTCGCCGTATACCGTCAGGTCTTCGCCCCCCGCGGCCTGGGCGACGAACCGCGGCACGACCATGCCGTAGCGCCCGATTTGGCGGGGCCCGATCGTGTTGAACAGCCGCACCACCACCGCCCGCAGCCCGACCCGCCGGGCCAGGTCGAGGGCCAGGTGTTCGTCGAGCGCCTTGGCCAGCCCGTAGCTCCACCGCGAGGCGGTCGTGGGGCCGTAGATCAGTTCCATGTCCTCGCGCAGCGGCAACACCGGGCACTTGCCGTAGACCTCGCTGGAGGAGGTGAGCAGGACCGCGGCCTCGGCGTCCGCCGCGGCGCGGAGCACGGCGTCGGTCTCGTCGATGTTGTTGCGGATCATCGCGGCCGGGTCATCGACGACGAGGCGGACCCCGACCGCCGCGGCGAGGTGGAACACGCGGGTGACGCCGTCCATGAAACCCGGCCGCGACACGGCCTCGGCGGCCCGGGCCTCGACGAGTTCGCAGCGATCGCCCAGCAGGTGCTCGACGTTGGACCGCCGGCCGGTCGATAGGTCGTCGACCAGGGTCAGCCGGTGACCCGCGGCGGCGAGCCGTTCGGCCAGATGCGAGCCGATGAAGCCGGCCCCTCCCGTGATGACGGTCCGTGGTTCCAAGGCCCTACGTTTCCTCTGCGGAGCCAGCAGGCCCGCGTGCCGCGTGACCCGTCCGCGTCCGTTTTTTCCCGGCGGACGGTCCTGCGTAATTCGGTGGCGGCCACCGGGCGCGAGACGCCTCCCCGAACGACGGGGGGGCGAGCGTCGGAGACCCGCGGCTCGTAGCCAGCGTCGCTGGCAGGCCGGGGCGGCGACGCCTTGGAACCGGCGCGTCAGTCGTCAAGATCCAGGTCCAGGTCGTCGACGAGGTCGACGTCCAAGGCGTTGGCCGAATCGGCGGCCGCGGCCGACTCGACCGGTTCGCCGAGGGTTCGGTCGCCGGCGTGGGAGTCGGCGAGGCGGTCCTTGCCGCGCCGGCCCTTGCTCTTGCCGTTGGGCTCGGATCGCTTGGCCTTGCGGCCGGTGCCGGCGGCCTCGGCCTGACGGTAGCGGTAGAAGTCTTCGTAGGACTTGCGGAAGTAGCCGCCCGCCGAAGACTTCACGCCGTTGATGATGATGCCCAGGACGTCGGCCCGCTGGCCGTCGAGCTGGTTGAGCATCCGGGCGAGCATGCCCCGCTTGTCTTCGCCGGCCCGGACGACGACGGCGATCGCGTCGACGTGTTTCGAGAGCATCTGGCTGTCGGACGTCAGCAAGGCCGGCGGGGTATCGATCAGGACCACGTCGTAGCGCGTCTCCAGCTCACCCAACAGCCCGCGGAAGGCCGAGCCCTCGAGCATCTCCGGCGGGGCGTCCGAGGCCAGGCCCGTGGGCAACAGCGACAGCGACATGTCGGAGTGGGTCACGATCACGTCGTCGAGGTCCACCCGATCGCGGAGCACGTCGACCAGGCCCCGGCGGTTGGCGCAGTCCATGAGCTTGTGCTGGGACGGCCGGCGGAAGTTGGCGTCGATGATCAGGACGTTGCGGCCGTTGAACGCGAGGCTGGTCGCCAGGTTCTGCACGACCGTCGAGGTCCCGGCGTTCGGCTGGGCCGACACGCAGACCAGGGTCTTGTACCCGCGCCGGTCCATCTTGGACAACACCGCGGTGCGGACCTGGCGGTACGACTCGGTGAGCAGCCCGGTGGGCGACTGCTCGACGGTGCGCTCGGCGCGGCCGCCGCCGGAGGGGTCTTCCTGGGCGTGGGGCACGAGCCCGAGCACGTTGGTCTCGATCGGCAGGAGCTTGAGGTCCTGAGGGCTGCGGACGCGCTGGTCGAGCATCTCACGCAGCACCAGCAGGCCGCCGACCGCGCCCAGGAGCAGGGCGGTCACACCCGGCACGATCACGAGCTTGGGGTAGGTCAGCTTGGCTTCGCCGGGGCTGACCTGGGTGCGGACCGGGACGTAGTCGTCTCGGTTGCTGATCTGACGCAGCGTGTCCAGCGCGGCGTCGGCCCGCTGCTTCTTTTCCATGGCGATCTCGAGATCGACCTCGAGCGACGAATACTCGTTGAGCTTCTGGGTCAGCTCCTGGAGCCGCTGCGACGAGGCGTCGAGCTCGGGCTGGAGCGCCGCGATCTGGGCGGTGATCCCCTCGATCTGTTTCGCCGACGCCTGGAGTTGGAGCGATCGCAGCTCGCCGAGCTCCTTGTCGATCTCGCGGTCGAGCTCGAACTGGACCGCGTCGCGTCGCAGGTCGAGCTGCCTGATCTGGGGGTGTTGCTCGCCCTTGTTGTCGGCCAAGAGCTGCCGACGGCTCTCGGCCAACGCCCGCAGCTCCTCTTCACGCGACGCGATCTGGGGCAGCTGCTTCAGGAAGGCGTTCTCTTCGTCGGTCATCTCCTGCGCCGCGGTGCTCTGGGCCAGCGACTGGTAGCTGGACTGCGCCGAGGTCAGCATCGGCCGGAGCTCGAGGCCCTGCTGCATCAGGGTGTTGAAGGTGATCTGTTCCTCGGACGCGGTGACCTGGAGGGTCTTGATGTCGTGGTCGCGGATGAAGCGTTCCATGGCGTTGCGGATGCTGCGGATGTCGTCGTCGGACCGCCCCTCTTCGGACAGGAACAGGCGACGCAGGGCCGAGCCGGCCTGGTCGGTCTGCAGCTTCTTGCGGTTGAGGTAGGTCTCCATGACCTCGCGGAGCAGGACCCGGGCGTCCTCGGGGTTGGGCGCGGTCATCGAGAGGTTGATCAGCGTCGTCGAGCGGATCGGGTTGACCCGCAGCATCTCTTCCTGCATCTGCTCGCGGGCGCTGCGGTTGTCGCCGTTGAAGCTGCGGTACCACGCGGTCCGCTGCACGTCTTCGCGGATCAGCGCGTCGCGGATGATCTCATCGGAGGTGATGAAGTTCGACTCGTTGTTCATGAAGAAGGTCGTGGCGTCCGACGTGGTGAACGTCGCGCTGCCCTGCGACACGTCCCACGGGTTGTTGACGTTGCTCAGGTCGGCCAGGATCTGGGCCTGGGACGTGTACTGAGAAGCGGTTTGCCGCAGGAAGACGTACAGGCCCGCGCCCACGACGACCCCCACGATCCCCGTGATCAGCAAGATCAGAAAGTGCTGCCGCAGCAGGCGGACCGGATCGACCGGCTTGAACTTGCCGCCGGGCGACGGCGGGGTCACGCCCGTGGCCGGGCCGATGGGCGGGATGGTCGATAGGGGATTGGCGGTCATGGCAGGCTTCCTCCCAAGAGGCGTCTTGGTTTTCCGGGATCGGGGGTATTTCGGCGGTGGCGCAGGCAGGCGGGTTTGTACAGTTTGAACCAAAAAACGCAAAAAACAAGGGGCTTGTCGGGCTAACGCAGCCGGTCAAGCAACCGGCGGGCCCGATCGACGGTTTCTTCGTCTCCGCGGGCCAGGGCGAGTTCGGTCGCCTGGTTGAGCAGGTTGCGGGCACGGATCTCGTCGCCGGTTTCGACATAAACCCGGCCCAGGTGCAGCGTGTTCGCCGGGAGCGGGCGGATGCGGATGCTGTCTTCGAGGACCCGGCGGGCTTCGTCCACTCGGCCCGCCAGATAATAGGTCCAGCCCAGCGTGTCGAGGATTTCGGCGCTGTTTGGGTTCAGTTCGGCGGCCCGCTCGGCCATCGGCACGGCGGCCGGGGCGTCGTCGAGGTCGTTAGCGAGAAGGAAAGCCAGGTTGTTGAGGACCTCCAGGCTGTCGGGGGTCAGCTCGAGCAGCCGGAGGTAGGCGTCGCGGGCCTCTTCGTGCCGGTCGCTCTGCAGCAGGGCCAGAGCGGTCAGCCGTTCGAGTTGGATCGACGCCTGGGGGTCGGACCCGGAGACGACTTGCCGGGCGGGCTCGAGCCGGGCCAACGCCGCGTCGTAGTCGCGTTGGCTCATGGCGTAGGCGGCCGCGGCCAGCGGGCCCCAGGTGGCGTCGGCCAGGGGGCCCGCCGCGTCGAGGGTGGATAACGCCTCGGCCGGGCCGAGCCCGGCCACCATCGCGCGGAACACCGCACTCACCTGCTCGGCGCTCTGCGACCGCTCCAGGGCGAGCGAGAAGACACGCACGGCCGCGTCACGCTGACCCGACGCCGCCAGCGCCTGGCCCCGCACGCCCTGCAGCACCGGCGACCCCGCGAGGACCTCGGGGTGCTCCGAAAGAAGCTGATCGACCGCGTCGGGCTGGTTCTGGGCGAGGTACAGCCCGGCCAGCTGGGCCAGGCCCCGCGCGTTGGGCTGCCCCAGGCTCAGGAGCTGTTCGTAGGTCGCGATCGCCGCGGCGGTGTCGCCGCGGGCGGAGGCGGCCGCGGCGCTGAACTGCAGCCAGTTCGGGTTGTCGGGGTCGAGCTCGAGGCCTTCTTCGATCAGCTCTTCGGCCGCGGCCTGGCGATTACCCTGGAGTTCCAGTTGGATCAACTGGGCACGCGCGGCGTTGTTGCCCGGAGCGGTTTCGAGCAGGTCGCGGAGGGTGAACCGGGCCTCGTCGGGCTGGCCGAGCCGACGCTGAACCTGCGCCTTGAGCTCGAGCGCCTGGACGAGGTCGGGGTTGATCGACAGGGCCTGCTCGGTGTCGTCGAGGGCCTGGGTGAGGGTCTCGGGGTCCTGCATCCGCAGGCGGGCCCGCTGGAGGTAGGTGATCGCGTTGCGGTTGTTTTTGCCGAGCGAGCGGTTGATAAAGCCCAGCGCCCCCTCGGCGTCGCCCCGCTGCGTCGCGACCACCGCACGCAGTGCATCGGTCGTGGCGCTTTCTTCCAATTGGTCGAGCACGGCGACGGCCCGATCGGCCTGCGGGATCCGCAGCAACGCCTCGGCCAGGCGGGCGCCGAGGATCTGCTTCTGCTCGTCGCCGGCCCGCTCGAACAGCTGCTCGTAGATCCCCGCGGCCTGCTCGTTCTGACCGAAGTTGAAGAGCATGTCGGCGAGCTCGCGGCTGGCCGGGCGGGTCGCGGCGTCTTCCATCGCGATGGCCTGCCGGTACGTCTCGACGCTCTGGTTGATCCGGCGGGCGGTCAGCTGGTAGCGCGCCAGCAGGAGCAGGTCCTGAACGGTTTGGTCTTCTCCGAGCGAGGCGAGGTAGTCGCGGACCGCCTGCTCCCCGGCTTCGTCTTGTCCGTCGATGCGGTGGATCGCGGCTCGGCTGCCGACCGTTTCGCGGCTGACGCCGTTCTCGGCTTCGATCTCGTCGATGTCGGCGAGCGCCCGCTGCGGGTCGCCGTCCTGCGCGATCGTGATCGCCAGGCTGATGCGGTTGCGGATGTCTTGCGGCTGGGACTCGGCGATCTCCCGACGCATACGGATGACGGTTTCGGGGTCGCCGTGGCGCTGCTCGTAGTCGAGGTATTGCCGACGCAGGGCCGCGTCTCGGGGGGCGTAATTCACGGCGGTGCGCAGGGTCTCCAGGGCCTGGTTGTGCCGGCCCTGAACGCGGTAGGTGTTGGCCAGGCCGGTGAGGGCCCGGACGTTGTCGGGCTTCTGGTCCAGGGCGGTGCGGTAGGCGTTGACGGCCTGGCCGGTGTCGCCGGAGCGGAGGTAGAGCGCGGCGAGCTGACGCCAGCCTTCGTCGAAGACGGGGCGGAGCTTGAGGCCCTGGTCGTAGGAGGCGAGGGCCTGGCGGAGGTTGCCCTCGGCGGCGGCCAGTCGGCCCCGGAGGAAGTGGCCGTCGGCCAGGTCGAGGTTGCGCTTGCCCGCCTCGTTGGCGAGGCTGCGGGCGGCGGGGAAGTCGCTCTCACGCAGGGCCAGGTCGAAACCCGTGACGAGGACGGCGTCGGCGTCGGCGTCGATGCCGCGGGCGGCCTCGTAGGCTTCGCGGGCCCGGTCGAGCTGGCCGTACTGCAGGAAGATGCGGGCCTTGCGCAGGGCCTGAGACAGCTCGTCGCCGTCGCCCCGGTCGATGCGATCGACCAGGTCTTCGAGGGTGACGGGCGTCTGCCCGTCGCGGCCGGCGATCTGCAGGCGGAACAATTCGATCGCGGCGGAGTTCGCCCCGGCGGCCTCGGCCTGGTCCAGCAAACCCGACCGCTCGTCGTCGGACTCGGCCAGCGGGAGCAGCGCCTGGAGCAAGGCGACGTCGGTCGGGTTGCTCTGGAACTGAGCGGTGAGCAGCTCGCGTTCTCGCTCGGCGTCTCCGGCCGACCCGTAGAGCCGGGCGAGAGACTTGGCGATCTGTGGGTCGTCGGCCATGCCCAGCGACTCGAGCGTCTCGATCGCCTTGTCGGGCTGACCGTCCACGGCATACCACTGGGCGAGGAGCCGCTTGGCGGTGACGCTGTTCGGCTCGGCCTCGAGCGTGATCGAGATCTGCTCGCGAGCGGGGGCGAGGTCGCGGCTGCGGATGAGCATCTCGGCGAGCTGCAGCCGGATGTTGGCCTTGATGTCTTCGCGGCGGCCCTTGGCGACGAGATCGAGGACGGTCTGGAGTCGCTCGGCGGCGGCCCCCCACTGCTTCTCGGCCTGGCGGGCGCGCGCCGAGAGCAGGAGGGCCTCGATGTTGCGGCCCTGGTAGAGGTCGCTGGCCCGGTCGATGTAAACCATCGCCTGGGCCGTCTGGTTGCGGAGCAGCGCGATCTTGCCGCGGAGCATCAGCACGCGAGCGTCTTTGTCCGAAACTTTTTCGAGGTCGTCGACCGCCCGGTCCGCGTCGGCGAGCAGCTCGGCGCGGCGGTCGGGGTCCTCGGCGGCCTCGGCGCGGATGAGCTCGATGTTGGCGACTTCGTACACGGCCTGCTGCTGCAGGACCTGGTCGCGGAGGGAGGCTTCGTAGTTGCCGGCGATCGGGTGGTCGCGGGCGAGGACGTAGATCTCGTGGGCGTCGTCGAGCTTGAGCTGGAGCTTGAGGACGTTGGCAAGCATGACCCGGTAGAGCAGCATGTCCGGCCGGGCCGACGCCGCGACGCGGAGCAGTCTTTCCGTGCGGTCGAGGTGGGGGTTGGGGCTTTGGCCGGCTTCGACCCGTGCCTCGAGCTCGGCGGCGGCCTCGGGGTCGGTCATCTTGAGCAACGCGTTTTCGAGCTGACCCATCCGCGGCAGCACCTCGGCGACGCGCTGGACGATCGCGGGCGGCTCGGGGGTCTGCAACAGCGAGGCTTCGAGCTGGTCCAGCACCGTCTTGGTGTCCGCCAGCGCCGCGGCGAAGCGGGCGTTGGCCGCGTCGGCGGCCGCCGGGTCGTCCAGCCGACGCGCCAGCACCCGCTGGCTATCGGCTACGGCCATCAGGACCGTGAGGTGCTCGACCTTGACCTGCAGGTCGTCGGGCCGGGCGTCGAGGGCGCGGGTGGAATACGCCAACGCCCGGGCCTGCGCCTCCTGGCCCGCGGCGCTGCCGGGCTCGGCCCGGTTGTAGCGGCCGGCGTCGTAGAGGTGCCACCGCGCCAGGAAGTGCAGCACGTCGGTGTCTTCGGGGCGGACTTCGAGGACGCGTTCGAGGTCTTCGCGGATCGACTGCTGCTCGGAACGATCGATGTCGTCGGAGATCTGCACGGCCTGGGCGATCGCCCGGAACTTGATGGCGACGGTGTTGTCGGGGTCGTCTTCGAGCCGCGTCGAAGCGAGCGCGAAGAGGTCGTTGTAGAAGCTGACGATCTTGAACTCTCGGGCCCACCGGTAGAGGGTTTGATAAAACGCTTCGAGCAGCTCTTCGTCTTCGGGGCGCAGCTCGGTCGCCTGCCGGGTGAGCCCCATGATCTGCGACAGCGTGCGCTTGGCCTCGAACTGGTCGCGGACGGTCATGTTGCCGCGGGCGTCGATGTATTTCAGCAGCAGCTCGACGTTCTGGGGGTCGCGGTTCCAGGCCTGGCCGTAGCTCTGCGACGCGAAGCGGTACTCCTGGCCGCGCTGCGCCCGGGCCTCGGCGACCGCTTCGGGGTCGGTCAGGTCGGCGTCGACCACGGTGTTTTCCGCCAGCAGGAAGCGGCGGTCGCCCTCGGCGACCAGCTCGTCGACGCTCTGGCGGAGAACGGTCTTGGCGACGATGAGCCCGCCGACGACCACGACGGCCAGGACGCTGACGAGGATCGCGACGAATTTGACGTTGACTTTGCCGGCCATGGGGTCCTTGCTCCGGAGGCTGGGGGGGTGCTGGTTGGTGCGGGTGGTGTGTCGTGCGAAAGAACGGGTGAAGTACGGACGGCCTTACGGGCCGGGTCAATCCCGCGGGGGGGGTCAGGGCTGGTCGCCGGCAGACTCGGTATCGGAGGGGGTCGGCCACCGGCCGGCCTTGACGTCGCCCCAGTCGGGGAGGCAGGCGAGGATCTCGGGCAGGAAGGTGTTGAGCAGGTCCGTGGTCCGTTCGGCGACACGCTGGGGATCGGCTTCGCCGACGATCTGGACCTCGATCTTGCAGTAATAGCTGTACCGGTCGCGGATGTCGAAGCCTTCGAGGCGGACCTCGTTGGGCGACGCCAGGAACTTGCCGTTGGCCGCGAAGAAGTAGCTGACGTGTTGGTCGGCGTTGTCGCGGTCGGGGGGGCCGTAGGTAAAACGCACGGTTTCGATGTCGCGGCCGGGCAGCTTGACGCGGGTGCCGGGGCCGAAGGGGGCTTCGCCGGGGGGGGCGATGTCGGCGGTCGCTTCGACGCCCGGGCCCTCGGGGTTGTCGGTGAACGTGTAGGGGTCGAGCGCGATGACCTGGGAGTACAGGCCCTTGTGGCGCACGCCGCCGGCGACGAAGCAGCGGTCCGGCACGTGCGGGACGGTGTCGACCAGGCCGGTGTAGTAGGCCACGTGGAGGCGGACCATGCGGCCCGGCTCGTTGGGGGCGAAGCGGGTGTCTTCGTACCAGCGGCTGAGGTAGTCCTCGGTGCCGAGCTCGTCGACGATCTCGGGCGCCAGCACGTCGTCGCGGACGAAGCGGTAGGTCCCCTTGTCCAGGGGCATGGTGGTCAGGAACTTGTGGCGGAGCGGGACCTGTTCTTTGTGCAGCACCAGCTCCTGCCAGGACAGCACCGAGTGCTGCCCCGCGGCGGCCGTCGCCAACAGCCCGGCGACGATCGCGGCGCCGAACGTCATCCCCGCCGCGGCCGTCCGCCCCGCGGCGATCCGGCGGGCGCCCCAGAACATCGCGACCAGCCCGGCCACGCCCGCCGCCATCAACACCGCCGACGCCGGCCGGGGCACCGATCCGATCACGGGCTGCCCGGCGAACACGTTGAACGTCATCGCGTAGACCACGCCGCTCAGCAGCGCCGCCCCCCCGCCGAGCAAGACGCCCAGCGCCACCAGCCGGGGCAGACCCGCCACTGCGGCCCGGTCGGCAGACGGCTCGGAGCCGGCCCCCGCCGCCCGGGGATCGGCGGCCCCGTCTTCGTCCGCTGCGCTTTCGTCTTTAATAATGATCTGGTCCAGCACCCAGCCGACCAGCAGGAACAGCGCCGCGGCCGGAACCAGCATCAGCATGCCCACGAACAGGTGGAAGTCGCCGACCGCGTAGTCGCTGTTGACCGTCGCGATCAGGCCCAGCGCCGTCACCCGGCCGATGTTGACCGCCAACGCGATCGGCACGGTGAGCCCGATCATGATGACCCGCTGCCACCACGACCGGTCGAAGAGGAACGCCAACGCCACCCCCAACGCGATGAACGCCATCAGCATCCGCAGCCCCGCGCACGCCTCGGCGACGTTCATCGGGTACTCGACGTAACGCCCGTCTTTCACGAACGTCATCACGATCGTGTTGCCCGTCGCCTGGACGCCGAAGTCCATGAACCGCGAACACAGCTCCAGCAGCACCGTCGCGCCCGCCGCGGCGATGTCCTGCAGGCGCTCGGCCACCCGGCTCCAGATCGCGTCCGACACCTTCACCGCAAACACCAGGTACGCGATGGGGAACCACAGCACCCGCATCGCCGACGGCCCCAGCAGAAACAGCACCGTGAAGAACACGGTCAGGATCATGCTGTAGCCCCGCATCATGTCGTTACGCCCGGGGTAGATCCCCCAGACGTAGGCGTAGAGCCCGAAGAACACCAAAGGCAACGCCCACCAGAACAGCCGCTTCGGGGCCGCGGCGAGGCGGGCGCGGTGCTGCACGATGTAGTACACCGAGATCACCGGCACGATGACCACGTGCGACCAGTCGGGGTCCTGGCTGAAGTAGTACGTGCTCTTGAGGAACAACCAGTGCATCCAGACAAACAACGCGGTGCACACGCCAATCCAGACCCACGCGGTGGGGGTAACGATCGGCTGGGGCCGGCCGGGGCCGGCCAGGTTGGTCATCGGGGTGCTGGTCATGTTCCGGGGGTGTTCCGGGGGTGTTCCGGGACGGCAACGCCGCCCGCCTCCTCGTATCCGACACGCCAAACGGCGGGCGGGGCCGCCCCGCTTCTTCTTGACTTCCTGAATCCTTGCTTGGCCGATCTGTACCGACGAACGATCGAACCTTACCTCGTTGCAAGATTGATGCTACGCCATTTGCGGCGGACCGGTTCGAAAAACACGCGACGACCCCAAATACCGTTTCAAACAGAACTAGCCCGACAAACGGAAGCCCACCGGGAGCCGAAATCGACCCCCGCCCGGGCTGATCCAAAAAAGACGGCCCGGCGGCGAGCCCGGGCCGTAAGGCTAAGCGTGAGAGACGTGGCCCGGGGCCGATCCGTTACGACCCGAAATCGTCCCCGAAGACCTCGTCGTTGAAGTTCTGGTCCAGCACGAAGCCGAAGCCGTAGGTGAACCGGAAGCCGTTGCGGACGATCGCCAGCGGGGTGGCGACGCCGGACGAGCCGATGTTGATCAGGTCGTCGGGCTTGAGGAAGATATCGGGCTCGTGGCCGTTAAAGATGGCTTCGAGATCAAGCCGAACGGTGACTTCCTGGTTGTTGGCGATGCGGCGGACCAGGTCGACGCGGGACGGCCAGGCGAGGCCGGACAGGCCGCCGGACGACGCGATGAGCTGCTTGAGGGTCAGGTCCTGCTCGCCGGGGACGGTGTAGGCCCCGGGGCGGGCGGTCTGACCCATGATGTAGACGAAGCCGGCGGACTGGTTGGGGATGCGGATGACGTCGCCGGCGCGGATGACGACGTTGAACCGCATGTCCCCGTTGATGAGCTTGTCGTAGGGCACCTCGATGATGCGTTGGGCGATGACGCCGCTGAGCTGGTCGGGCGAGACGCTGCCGACGCCGCCGGCGTTGGCGTCGCCCGAGCCCTCGACGCGGACGAACTTGCCGTCGACGTAGACCCAGCGGGGCGAGCCGCCCCCGGCCTCGAGCCCCGATTCGATCCCCGACGGCGGTGCCGGGCGGTCTTCGGGAGCCGTGCCGTCGGACAGCTCGGTCGGGCCGGCGCCGTCGTCGAGCAGGTCCTCGATCAGATCGCCGGGGTCCGACGGCGTGGGGGCCACGCGGTCGTCGGCACGGGCGTCGGGCGTCTCGCCGGCGGCCTCGGGCGTCAGCGGCGTGGCGCGGAAGATCAGGATCCGCTTGATCCGGTTGCTGACGCCGCCGGCCTGGGCGATCGCCTGCAGCAGCCGGAAGTCCGGCTGCGGGATCAGGTACGGGCCGAAACGGGTGCTGCCCTCTTCCGGCGCCCCGATGATGGTGTACAGGTTCTCACGCGACTGCTGGACCACGACGCTGACCGTCGCGTTCTGCATGATGCCCTTCTGCTCGAGGATCTCGATGATCTCGTCTTCGAGTTGGCTGGGGCTGAAGCCCGAGGCTTTGACCTTGCCCACGATCGGCAGGCGGATGTGACCCGTGCCGTCGACCGCACGGTTCTGCACGTCGGTCACGCCGACCGTGATCAGTTCAAAGATCGACACCGTCAGGAAGTCGCCCGAACCGATCACGTACTCCGTGGCGTCGGGGACCAGGTCCTCGGGACGCACCGGCGTGATCGAGATCGACCCGTCACGCAGCCTGTTGCCCAGCTCCAGGTCTTCCAGGATCGGCATCGTCACCGGCGTCCGCTCCCACCGACCCACCAGCGACGGGTCCAGGAAGCTGTCGGCCTCGCAGCCGATCAGACCCAAGCCCATCACCGCCATGAGCACCGCCGCGCCCGATCGGGTCCGTGCCGTCCGATTCGTGTTCGATTGACTCACCGTGTTCCAACTCCTGTGGCTCGGACCCGGACGCGTTGCGAAACGGCCGGGCGGGGACCGGGTTTAATCTGATCCGGGCTCGGCCTGCGCCGAGCTTTCCGCTAAGCGGGACATCCTAATCTAACCGCCGCCCGGCCGCATCCCTTTCGGCCAACCCGCCGCGTCGCGCCCAAAGACAGCCGCCCGCGTCGCCTCCACGCCGTTTCCCGACTTATCGGGGCCCACCGGAATCGCCACCGATGACCCGGAAAACCGGTATCCTCCGAGGCGCGTAAGAGTCTTTGAGTGGCGGTCCCGGTTTATCGGGCCCAACACCGCCTCGCCTCGCAACGCCTCGCCGGTCAACACCGCCCCCTTCACTTCCAGCACCGCTCCGGTTATGCCCGAACCCGCCCAACACGTCAGCTTCGTCGGCGACGGCGCCATGGCCACCGTCCTCGCCCTGCTCCTCGAATCCAAGGGAATACCCGTCACGATGTGGGGGCCCACCGCCGACCACGTCGCCGAAGCCATCCAGACCCGCGAGAACCGCCGCTACCTCCCCGGCCACCCCCTGCCCGACGGCATCCGCCTCACCGCCGCCGACGACAACGCCTTCCGCGACGCCGACCTCATCGTCGCCGCCATCCCCACCCAGTTCCTCCGCCCCGTCTGGGAACGCCTACGCTCCCACGTCCCCCCTGGCGTCCCCGTCGTCTCCGTCGCCAAGGGCATCGAAAAGAACACCATCCTCCGCCCCACCCAGGTCCTCGCCGACGTGCTCGGCCCCAACGACGGCCGCCCCTTCGCCGCCCTCTCGGGCCCGTCGGTCGCCGACGAGTTGGCCCGCTGTCTCCCCGCCACCGTCGCCGCCGCCTCCGACGACACCGACGTCGCCGAGCGCGTCCAGGCCACCTTCACCACCCAGTGGTTCCGCGTCTACACCAACCCCGACCTCCTGGGCGTCGAGCTCGCCGGCGCCCTCAAGAACGTCATCGCCCTCGCCGCCGGCATCCTCGACGGCCTCTCCGCCGGCAACAACGCCAAGTCCGCCCTCCTCGCCCGCGGCCTCGCCGAGATCAGCCGCCTCGGCACCGCCATGGGTGCCACCCCCGAAACCTTCTTCGGCCTCACCGGCGTCGGCGACCTCGCCACCACCTGCTTCAGCCCCACCGGCCGCAACCGCACCGCCGGCGAGATGCTCGGCAAAGGCGCCAAACTCAACGCCGTTCTCGAGAACATTCCGGGGGTCGTCGAGGGCGTCCCCACCACCCAGGCCGTCGTCCAACTCGCACGGGACCACGACGTCGAGATGCCCATCACCGCCGCCGTCCACGACGTCCTCTTCGAGGGCCTCGACCCCCTCGACGCCATCAGCAACCTCATGTCCCGCCAGCCCAAAACCGAACGCGTGGGCTGACCCTCTCCCGACCGCCTTTCCCGCCACCACAAAACCCACGCCACGGAAAATAGCCGGCGGTCAGCGACCGCCGGTCGCCGCGGGCTGCCACAAAACAAGAACCGCGGCGCCCATCGCCGAGGTTCTTCATTCGGTAACCCATCACCGGCTCAACTCACGGCCGAGCTTTCTTCGCAAACCCCGGCGGCCGCAGCACCCGCTTGATCCGGTCCCGTTGCCGCTCGCGCTCCTTGGCCGTCAGCTCAGCCGCGTGGGCGTCGTCCGCCTCGACCGCCGCGACAGACGACCCTCCCGCAAAATCACCCTCGACCCGCGGCTCCGGCTCGGACGGATCGTCCGGCAGCACCACATCGGAGCCCACCGCCCCCGGAACCGAAGCCTCCGGAGCGACCGCCGCGGATCGGATCACCGGGTCCTGATACGCATCGACCCAGGCGTGGATCCGGTCCGCCGAGCGCGGGCCGTAGCCCCGCAGCCCGTCGCGGTAGCCCAACCGCCAAGCGTCGCCGCGGTAGCCCGCCACATCGCCGCGGTGCGGGTGCACGCCGCAGGTGCCGTGGTAGTGCCGTCGGCCGTCGCGGTACCCCTCGTGGTACCCCGCCTCCGCCACCGCGTAGGCATCCAACGCCGCGGCCTTCGTCGGGACGACATACGGCTTGGCGGCGTGATGGCCCTGAGACGTCGCGCACCCGGCCACCAGCAGGCCGAAGAGCAACAAACCCAGAACCTTAAAACTCGGAAGAACACGGAAGCCGTCACGGTAAGGGGGGAAGGTCTTCATCTCCCTCGTACAACCCGCCGCCGGCCCGGATCATTCCACCGATCGGGCCCGCCGGCCGAGGATCCCCAGGCCCAGCAGCCCCACCAACGCCGCCGACGTCGGCTCGGGGATCGCCGCCGCGATGATCGCCGCCCCCGCCGCCGCGTCGTCGCCCAGTAAAGCCAGGAACGGGTCGAGGTCGCCC
>JBCBSA010000011.1:0-19317 GCA_039819425.1 Planctomycetota bacterium | reverse complement strand
GGCGTCGGACACGGTCCGCGAGAGAATGGCCCGCGTCAGCTCGGCTTCGAGGGCGGTGTCGCGCTCGATCGGCTGCCAGTACCGGCCCACCACGCCGCGCTGGGCCAACTCGGCGGGCGTCTCTTGCAGATCGGCGAAGACCGAGCCGCGGGTCGCGCCGCTGAGCCGACGCTCGGGGACCTGCTGGCGCTCGATCACGACCTCGACACGCAAGCGGTAGGCCGCGGGGCCGCTCCCGGACGCCGGGGCCGACTCGACGTCGGGCTCGAAGGCGACGATCGCCCGCCGACGGAGGTCGCCCAAGGTCGAACGCAAAGCGAGCGAAGCGTCCGCGTTGTCGCGTTTCCACGGCTCGAGCAGCGTCGGCGAACCCTTGGGCCTGGAGGTGATGCGGCCGAAGCGGAAGTCCCGGCGATCGACCACAAACCCCGCGTCCCGGAGCACCCCCGCCGCGGCGGCGAAGGCGTCCGGATAACGTTCGGCCGAGACGATCGGGCTCGGCTCGATGTCCGAGGCCGACGGGGAAACGCCGCAGCCGACAAAGACGAACCCCGCCAACCAACACAGCAACACGCCGCGTCGCGTGGGTGTCGGGGTCTGGGTGTCGCGGCAAGGACGGCGCATCACGGCTGAGCAGTCTAACCCCGGTCGGTCGGGACAGGACGGCCCGTGCGGCTCGGTGCGGTTTGATGGCCGGTGTTCGGTGCTTTCCCGATGCGACTGATGAACCGCCGCAGGGCTTGCCGATAGGTTGAACATGGGGGCGGTCCTTGAGACCTCGGGCATGAACGACGCTCGTTTCCGACCGGAAGCCGAAGCCGACACCACCCCGGCCCTCACGCCGCCGCCAGACACGAAACCGAGCTCGACGTGTTGTGTTACGTCGGGGGGTCCTCGGTGTGTCAACCCCGCGTCACCGGCGTCCGCGTCGGCCGCCGCGGGTCGGCGTCCAGCCCCGGACGCCGCCGAAACCCGTCGGGCGTCGCTGCCTAGGCCGGCTCTGGAAATCGACCCTTTGTGGCACGAGCTGCTCGCTCGGCTAAGGGACCGATCGCCCGAGCCGTAACCCCGGCCCCGCGTCCGGCCCAGCCCGAGAGGCGACGCGATGAAACTCACCAAGACCTCGGCCCACGCCGCCCTGGCCATGGCCTTCCTGTCTTCCACCCGCGGCGACCAGCCCGTTCAAGCCCGTCAGGTCGCCGAGCACCTGGGCGTCCCCACCGACTCGGCCCTCAAAGTCCTCCAACGCCTGTCCCGCCAGGGCCTGCTCCAGAGCCGGCTGGGCCGATCGGGCGGCTACCGCCTGTCCCGCCCCGCCGCCGCCGTCACCCTGCTCCAGGTCGTCGAGACCATCGACGGGCCGATCACCACCGACATGCCCGTGTCCGAAAACCCCGACGGCCAGCCCTGCGCCGTCGGCCTGCTCCGCCGAGCCTGCGACCGCTCGATCCAGCGTCAGCGCGAAGAGCTCGGCCGGCTGACCGTCGCCGACCTCGCCGCCTGCAACGAACCCGACCACGCCTCGGCCCCCGCCCTGACGCTCGCCGGCTGAGCCCACCCCACCGCGAACGACCGCTTGGGTTATCGCTTACCAACCTGCCGCTCGCCACGCGTCTCCGGCTAAACCCGCACGCCGGGGCTTCCGATCTCAACGCACACCGGCTGACGACGTCCCGCGTCGCGTGGCCGGGGGGGGATCGATCGGGAGCAGATTTAGCCATGGCCGATAACCAAGAAACCACAACCCTCGGAGACCCGGGCACGCTCGACGCGGACGTTTACGGGGGCGATCCCGGAGGCGAGGACGCCCTGCAGCTCGTCAGCTTCGAGATCGGCCGCGAGGAATACGCCGTGCCGATCATCGCCGTCCGCGAGATCAACCGCATGATGCCCATCACCCGCGTGCCCCACGGCCCGCCGGCGGTCGAGGGCGTCATCAACCTCCGCGGCCGCATCATCCCCGTCATCAACCTCCGCGCCCGCTTCGGCCTCGACGAGGCCGACCACCACCCCGACACCCGCATCGTCGTCGTCGAGGTCGGCAACGACGGCCGGGTCATCGGGTTCACCGTCGACCGCGTCCACGAGGTCCTCCGCCTCGACGCCAACATCGTCGACCCCGCCCCCACCGCCGGCTGCGTCGCCGACACCAGCTACATCCGCGGCGTCGGCAAGCTCGAAGACCGCCTGCTGGTCCTGCTCGACCTCGAACGCCTGTTCACCCCCGAAGACTTCGTCGACGCCCACGCCCACGCGGCGTGACCCCCGCCCCCCTCCTTTCACCCGACCTAGGGAAACCTGAATGCCCGCCACGCAACGCCAAACCCTGACTCAGCCGCAGTTCGACCAGTTGCGAAAGGTCGTCTACGACCGCGCCGGCATCCACTTCCAGGACTCCAAGAAATACGTCCTCGAGTCCCGCCTCGCCCGTCGGCTCGAAGAGCTCGAGTTCGACAACTTCGACCAGTACCTCATGTTCCTCACCGCCGGGCCCTACCAGCTCGACGAGTTCCAGGAGATGTTCAACCGCATCACCATCAACGAGACCAGCTTCTTCCGCAACGAGCCCCAGCTCGACGTGTTCGAGTCCCGCGTCCTGCCGGACCTGCTCGAAAAGCGACGCACCACCAAGACCCTCCGCATCTGGTCCGCCGCCTGCTCCTCCGGCGAAGAGCCCTACACCCTCGCCATGATCCTCCACCGCTCGCTGGGCATCCGCCTCGCCGACTGGAAGATCGAGATCCTCGGCACCGACATCTCCGAGAAAGTCCTCAAGACCGCCCAGGGCGGCCGCTACCCGCACTACGCCGTGAAATCGACCAACCCGCTGGTGCTTAGCCGATATTTCCAGCAGGACAAGAACGAGTACGTGCTCGACCCCGAGATCATGAGCATGGTCCACTTCGAGAAGCTCAACCTCAAGGACACCTACGCCGCCCGGCGGTTCGGCACCTTCGACGTGATCTTCTGCCGCAACGTCATGATCTACTTCGACGACGCCATGAAAAAGGGCTGCGTCCAGATGTTCCACAAGCAGCTCGCCGACGACGGCACCCTGATGATCGGCCACAGCGAGTCGCTGCGCAGCCTCGACGTGCCCTTCGTCCAGCTCAACATCCCCCAGGGCTTCGCCTACCAAAAAGCCGAGGCCAACCCCGTCACCACCGCCGCCTGAACCGACGCCGAGGGGCAGCGATCCCCCGCCCGCGACCCGCCCCGTGACTTAAACCGGAACTCCGAGACCCGCGATGAACGACATGGACGCCAGCCTGATGCAGGACTTCCTCACCGAGGCCTCCGAGCTGATCGAGCAGCTCGACCAGGACCTCGTGACGCTCGAGTCCGCCCCCGCCGACGAGCAGGGCGACATCTGCAACAGCTGCTTCCGCGCGCTGCACACCATCAAAGGCGCCGCCGGCTTCCTCGGCCTCGACCCCGTCATCGAGTTCGCCCACGCCGCCGAGGACGCCCTCAACCGCCTCCGCAAAGGCGAGGTCGCCGTCAGCGCCCAAGTCATGGACCTCTTGCTGCAGTCCGCCGACGTCGTCCGCGGACAGATCGAGCAGCTCGCCGACGGCCAGACCCCCGACGCCGCCGACCCCAACCTCATCGCCGCCCTCAACGCCATCGGCAGCGACGAGCCCGCCCCCGGAATCGACAGCCCCGAAGACTCGGGCACTTCAGCGCCCGAGTCCGACGCCGGCGAAACATCCCAAAGCACCGCGGAAACTCCCGGAGGTTCCGGGGATTCCGAGGGGGGGCGGCCGCTCAAGCTCGGCCCTCAGAAAATGGACCTGATCGAGTTCATGGTCACCGACCTGCAGGACTACTCCGGCCAGCTCGACGAGACCATCGCCGAGCTAACCAACGACGCCACCCGCGCCGAGGCCGCCGAGCAGCTCACCGAGATCGCCGACAACCTCGTCAAGACCGCCGACTTCTTCGAGCTCGACGACCTCACCGCCGTCACCCGCCTGATGCTCGAGACCGCGCCCAAGCTCAACGACCTGTCCAACGACCACGTCGCCGAGGCCGCCATCCGCCTCCGCGCCGCCAAGTGGATCATCGACGAGCAGGCCCAAGCCCTGTCGCACGAGCGCGTGCTGTCCTGGCCCCTGGACACGTTCCTGGCCCGCCTCACCTCCGTCGGCAACGGCGAAGCCCTCGACCCCGACTACGCGGGCAAGCACGCCAACAACCTCGACACCCTCCTCGCCCTCGACGGCATCACCCCCGCCCCCGGAAGCGACAACACCTCCACCCCCGACATCGCCGGCGTCATCGAACCCGCCGTTCCGTCCGTTCAAGGCTCGGGCGCTCCGGGGCCCGTGCCCACGCCCAGCGAACCCACCCCCGCCGACAAACCCCCGAAAGCCAAAGAACCCGCCGCCAAGTCCTCTTCCGGAAATTCCGGGGGCGGGGTCGAGCAAACCATCCGCGTCGAGGTCAGCCGACTCGAGTCCCTGCTCAACCTCGTCGGCCAGCTCGTCCTCAACAAGAACCGCGTCGTCGCCCTCTCCCGCAACGTCGGCGAGTCCGGCGTCGAACACGAGCTCGCCGAGTCCTTCACCGAAGCCGCCGGCGACCTCGACCGCCTCACCAGCGAGCTCCAGGTCGGCGTCATGCGCACCCGCATGCAGCCGCTCGCCAAGCTCTTCGACCGCTACCCCCGCGTCATCCGCGATATCGCCCGCCACACCGACAAAAAGATCAACCTCGACATTGTCGGCAAGGACACCGAGGTCGACAAGTCCGTCCTCGAGCTCCTCGCCGACCCCCTCGTCCACATCCTCCGCAACTCCGCCGACCACGGCATCGAGCCCCCGGAAGTGCGTCTGGGTAACGGCAAAACCGAAGAGGGCACCATCGGCCTCTCCGCCGAGCACCAGGGCAGCCACGTCCGCGTCGCCATCACCGACGACGGAAAGGGCCTGTCCCGCGAAGTCCTGGGCCGCAAGGCCGTCGAAAAAGGCCTCACGACCCCCGAAGCCCTCGACAACCTCGCCGACGAAGAGGTCTTCCGCTTCATCTTCGAGGCCGGCTTCTCCACCGCCAAGGAGGTCTCCGACCTCTCGGGCCGCGGCGTCGGCATGGACGTGGTCCGCACCAACATCGGGAAGCTCAACGGCCAGATCAACATCAACTCCGCCGAGGGCCAGGGCACCACGATCGAGATCCTTATCCCGCTCACCGTCGCCATCATGCCCGCGATGATGGTCGAGTCCGACGCCGACCGCTACGCCATCCCGCTCCAGAGCATCGTCGAGATCGTCCGCCCCGAAGACTCGGCCATCTCCACCATCCAGGGCCGACGCGTCGTCCGCCTCCGCGACAGCGTGCTCCCCCTCATCGACCTCCGCGACCGCCTCGGCCAACCCGCCCAGCCCCCCGAAGACCGCTTCGCCGTCGTCGTCAAGGTCGGCGGTCAGCAGGTCGGCCTCGTCGTCGACCGCCTGATCGGCCAGCAGGAAGTCGTCATCAAGCCCCTCGACGACGGCTACACCCACGGCGGCCCGTTCTCGGGCGCCACCATCCAGGAAGACGGCCGCGTCTGCCTCATCCTCGACGTCAACGAACTCATCAAACCCCCCGCCCCCGGAAGTACCCCCGGAAACCACCACCCCGAACGCGCGGCCGCTTAAACCTCATTCACAAACCCCCAGACCCAGGAGTTCCCCTTGGACAGCCAATTCATCCTCCCCTTCGTCGAGTCCGTGACCAACGTCTTCGAGACGATGCTCCAGCTCGAAGTCCAGGTCGGCACCCCGTCGATCAAGCCCAGCGACGCCGACGCCCACGACGTCTCGGGCATCATCGGCCTCTCCGGCGACGTCGAGGGCACCATCGTCCTGGGCTTCCCCACCGCCACCGCCGAACGCGCTGTCGCCGTCTTCACCGGCATGGAACTCGACTCCACCCACGAAGACTTCCCCGACGCCATCGGCGAACTGGTCAACATGGTCTCCGGCGGCGCCAAGGCCAAGTTCACCGGACGCAAGGCCAGCATCACCTGCCCCTCCGTGATCGTCGGCAAGCACCACACCGTCTCCGGACGCAAGGACATCACCACGATCCACATCCCCGTCGAATGCGACCTCGGCGAGTTCAGCGTCGACGTCTCCATCCGCGACGCCGTCGAAGCCGAAGCCGCCGCCTAACCCCCCCCGGAATTTTTTCACTCCGCTTTCCGAATCACAAGCTCCATCCGAGGATCCCCCGATGACCGTTTTACTGGTCGACGACTCCAAAACCATGCGCAACATCCAGCGCGGCATCCTGACCCAGCTCGGCTACGAGCAGATCGAAGAGGCCGTGGACGGGCAGGACGCGCTCGAGAAGGTCCAGCAGTTCGGCCCCGAGCTGATCCTGCTCGACTGGAACATGCCCAACATGGACGGCATCACGTTCATCAAGCACTACCGCGGCAGCGGCGCCACCTCGCCGGTGATCATGGTCACCACCGAGGCCGAGAAGTCCCGCGTCGTCGAGGCGATCAAGGCCGGCGTCAACAACTACGTCGTCAAGCCGTTCACCCCCAACGTCCTGGGTGAACGCATCCAGGAAACCCTCAGCCGCATGGCCGCCTAAGGCTCCGCCGTACCCCCGAGGCTCGGGCGCTTCGGTGCCCGCGTTCGGCTAACCAAAGTTCCCCGGACTCCCCGCTCCCGGCCCCCCGGACCCGCGCCATGCGCATCCTCATCACCGACGACTCGGTCTTCATGCGCTCGGCCATCGGCCACGCGCTCGCCGAGCAGCCCGACTTCGAGATCGTCGGCAAGGCCCGCAACGGCGCCGAGGCCGTCGAGCTCGCCAAGGAGCTCCGCCCCGACGTCGTCACCATGGACATCGAGATGCCCGAGATGGACGGGCTCACGGCGCTGCGTCGCATCATGCGCGAAGCACCGACCAAGGTGCTCATGTGCTCCACCCTCACCACCGAGGGGTCCATGCAATCGCTCCAGGCCCTTCGCCTCGGTGCCGCCGACGTGTTGCCCAAATGCACCGACCCCAACCCCGAGACGAAGCGACGCTTCCTCGACGACCTGATCCGCCGCGTCCGCGGCCTCGGCCAGAGCTCACGCCGCGACGCCGAAGAAACCAAAGAGCCGCCGAACCGAAACGCCGCGCCCGCCGAGTTGCCCGCTTACCGGGCCGACCAGTTCGAGATGCTCTGCATCGCCTCGTCCACCGGCGGCCCACCCGTGCTCGAGACGCTACTGGCCAAGCTGCCCGCCGACCTCCCGCTGCCGGTCGTCGTCGCCCAGCACATGCCCCGCGTCTTCACCGAGTCCATGGCCAAGCGGCTCGACGACCTCTGCCCCCTGCCCGTGGTCCACGCCGAGCACCGCACCGCGCTCGAGCCCGGCCACGTCTACGTCGCCCCCGGCAGCCAGCACGCCCACATCGAACGCGCCTCCCTCGCCAAGCGCCGCCTCAAGGTCAACGACGAGCCCAAGGAGGCGCTCTACATGCCCTCGGCCGACGCCCTGTTCTCCTCCGCCGCCCGGGTGTGCGGCCGACGCGTCCTCGCCGTCATCCTCACCGGCATCGGCGACGACGGCCTCGCGGGTGCCAAGCAGCTCCACGCCGCCGGCGCCCCCGTCCTCGCCCAGTCCAAAGCCTCTTGCGTCGTCTACGGCATGCCCCGCGCCGTCGTCGAAGCCGGCTACGCCGCCGCCGCCCTCGACCCCGACGCCATCGCCGCCGTCTTCTCCCGCCTCACCGCCCGCGCCGCCGCCTGACCGCGGCGATTGACGTAGGTCAGGTCTTCGCCCCGACACCCGCCCCTGTCACCCGCGTCGGGGCGAAGACCCGACCTACCCAAGTCAATACGCATTCCTCTTGCGCAGCGGCACCCGCGACCACGCCACCGTCGCCAGCGTCTCGGCGATCCGCCCCCCGGTATCCCCACGCCCATACGGATGACGGAACCGGCGCTTGTCCAGCCGCAACGCCCGATTGATGGCCCCCACCACCGGGCGCTTGCCGTACCCACAACTCACCACCGAGTTCGGCGCCTCCCGCCCGCCCTGCCGCGTCCCGACGTTTACCGCCGCCGTCCGGCACACCGCCGCCTCGATCAACCCCGCCGACGAATTCCCCACCAACAACTCTGCCCCCTTGAGCAGCGCCAGAAACCGCTCGCGTGGCAGGTGGTCCACCGCCTCGACCTCCGCATTCTCGATCGCCCGCACGATCCCGTTGCGCCCCGGGTCGTGGTTCGGGCTCAGGACGAGCCGATCGAACCGCGACGTCGCCGCCAGCGTCGCCCGCATCCGCCGGCACTCGGCCTCGTCGTCGTCCCCGACCGGGTGCTGCATCACGATCACCCGCGGCGCGTCCGCCGCCGGTTCCACCGCCGCGATCGCGTCCACCGCCGGCGATCCGTGGTTGAACACCGCCGCCGGGTCTTCGCCCATCCGGACGATCCGCCGCCGGCTCTGCGCCGTGGCCGGAAAGTGGAGGTGCGCCAGCTTCGTCACCGCGTGACGCATCGCCTCGTCGGCCACGCCCTCGGCCCGGTCCCCGCCGTGCAGGTGCGCCACCCGTCGCCCGCCGATCGCCGCCGCGGCGGCCGCCGCGAACGCCTCGATCCGATCCCCCAACACCACCACAACCTCCGGCTCCAACTGCGCAAATGCCTCGGCGAATACACTCACCCCCCGCCCGGTCGCCACCGCGTCGTGATGCCGCCCCACCCGGTCCGGTTTCTGCATCCGCACCTTCGCCGCGATCGGAAACCCGATCCCCCCGTAAGTCCCCGACACCAGGTGCATCCCCGCCGCCACCACCTGCAACGCCAGCCGCGGATGCACGTCGATCCCCCGCATCACGCTATCTAACAACCCCGACTCGGCCCGCGTCCCCGTGACCACGGCCACCCGTCGCGTCGATTTCGCAGAACCCGCCATCACGTCGGCTCACCCCCGGATTACCCCGCGGCGTGCCGCTGGTCCTCGTCGGCCTGCGCCCGCAGCTTCAGCGTCGCCTCGGCCACCAGCAGGTCTACCGGCTCGTCGATGTCCACCACTTCGCCCGGCTGGGTCACGACCGCCCGGCGATCGAAACCCAGGAACGCGTGTCGGTCTTCCGCTTCGATGCGGAACAGGCTGTCCCGCGTCACCGCGATCACCCCGCCGTCGAGCTGGTACACCGGCGGCAGGTCCTGCCGCCGGTACACGTCGTTGGCGAGGTACGGCTGGAGCTGATCGCCGTCGGGACCCTCGAGCGACTTCATCCAATAGGGGTGGTGCTTGCCGACGGGGCAGACGGACTGGACCGAGTCGCAGCCGGTGTCGACCAGCAGCTTGAGGGCGCGTTCGGTCAGGTCGTCGGGGCGGACGGGGACGTTGCCGTAGAGGATGACGACCTGCTCGTGGTTGCCGATGATGGAGGTCACGGCGTGGCGGGCGGCGGCGTCGACGGTGGCGGTGTCGTGGGCGAACTCGTAGGGCCGGGTGACGACCTCGACGCCGAGGTGCCGGCCGATCTGGGCCATCTCGTTGCTGTCGGTGGATAGCAACACGCGGTCGAGCGACGGCGAATTCATCGCGTGTTCGATCGTCCAGGCCAGGCAGGGCTGGCCGGCGACGGGCCGCTTGTTCTTGTCCGGGAAGCCCTTGCTGCCGGCGCGGGCGAGGATCACGGCGAGTGCGTTCATGGGCGGTTTCGGGCTGCGCCGCGGGGGCGGGGGGGGTTCAGTTTGACCGTCCCCCAGACCGTTATATCGGCCCAACCACGGCACCCACTGTAGCGGCCCGGCCGTGCAACGACAGCCAATCGAAGCACCGCCGACACACGGGCGAGTCGTCCAAGCCGCCCCCCGGAAGCTCCAACTCCGCGGCGATCCGCCACAGGTCCCATAACGGCCGCTCCGACACGCTGCCCAGCGCCGCCCGGCCGAGCACGTCCTCCGCGCACAGCGTCGCCGTCCCGTCGGACAGCACCGTCATCCGACGCTTGACCTGCCACGGGCTCGGCTCCCGCCACGGCGGGTCCATCGGCACCGGCGAGCGGTCCGGAGCCAACGCATAGCTCCCCGTGCCGAACGTCGGCGGCCGGTCGATCACCGCGTGGCCCACCAGGTGCATCCACCGGTCGAAGAACGACTCCATGTCGGGCAGCGTCTCGGCCGTCTTCACCAGCCGCGGCACGATCCAGGGCGAACCGTGGCCGTCCCGCCGGTCGAACAACCCCTGCAGCCGCTGCATCACCTCGCCAAACCGATCGACGCCCATGACTTTGGCGTAGGTCGCCGCCGTATCGGCGTTCAGCCGTACACTCACCACGTCCCCCCGGAAGTTTTCCACGAGCGGCCACAGGGTTTCCGGCTCCCCGAGCAGGTCCGTCTCGACGTGCAGCCCCAGCACCCCCGCGTCCGCCGCCGCGTCGACCAACTCGCGCCACGCCGGGTGCAGCGTCGGGTCGCCGACCCCCCCAAACGTCACCGCCCGCCCGCCGCACTGCGCCAGCACGTCCTTCGCCAACGACACGTCCATGTCGCCGCGGCCGAGGTCGACATAGCGCTGTGCGGTAATCGGACCGTCCGCCAGCCGCCGCGGCGTCAATTCGATCACGACCTGATCGGGAAGTTCGTCGAAGACGTGGTCGGGGTGGTCCAACTCGTAGGCCCGACACGCGTCCGTCACGGCCAAGGCGTCCGCCGTGGCGAACGACGCGCCCAATGACTTGGCCAGACGCTCGAGCCGGCGGACCCCGTCGGGCGTGTCGTAGACGAACCGACGGGCCGTGTCGCGCACCGTCGCGGGGATCGGGTGGTTGCACTCGCGTCCGATCGGGTCGATCGCCGGCCGCGTCGGCCGGTACGCCAGCACCGCCCCGATCGTCGCCCCGCCATCCGCCAAGTCCCGCAGCGTCCCCGCCCCCAACACCACCGGCCCCAGCCCCGGCGGCGCCTGCGTGAACGTCACCCGCATCGCGTCCGGCGCGTCCAGGTGCAACGCCAACAACTCGTCCGCATACCCGACATCGAACAGGCACCAGTCCCCGCCGACCAGCACGACCGCGTCCGCCCCGTGCTGCTCCGCCGCCGCGGCCAGCGCCTTCGCCGGCAGCAGCTCGTCCCACGCCGTCGCCCCGTTGATCCCGCCCCGCCAGCCGGACATCGCCCACTTCCGGGCGCTCGCGATCGCCGCGCTGGGCCCCGCGTCGTCGTGCACGAATCCCGACACCGGCTTGCCGATCGCTTCGACTCCGACCGCCGCCAACAGGTCTCGCCCCGGCGGGTGCACCACCACCACCCGCTCGACCCGTTCGATCCGCGCCGCCCGCGCCGCGGTGTGGTGCAGCACCGACCGCCCCGCCAGCATGTCGTCCACCCGCCGGGAGTGGCCCAGCCGGCCGGCGTCGGGGTCGGTCACGATGAGAGCGATGGTTCGGGGCATAGGGAAAGCAGAAAACGCAGGAAATTAAAAACTCAAGTCAAGCCGCGAAGCCCACGTTCGCTGAACGCGGGCCCCCGGAAACCACGTTGCTCGACGGCCCGAGGATATCCAGCGCCTCGTCGCACGCCTGCACGATCCAATCGATGTTGTCGCGATCCCGAACGATCTGTTGGGCCAAGCGATCACGGGGGTTCGCCGGGTCCCGCGCGATCGCCCGGTCGGCCCGGTGCCGACGGAACGTCCCGATCGTGTTCAGCTGATTCACCAACGCGAACGGCTCACGCAGGTCCCCCTCGACCCGTCGGCGATTGCGGTCGAGCTTAACAAACAACTTGTCCAGTTTCGGTTTGTCGTTCGTCTCCAGACACCGCTCCATCTTCCGCAGGATATCGAGGCTGTCGCGCGACATCCGGCGGAGCTCGCGGACTTGTTCGTGTCGGCGGGCGAGCAAACCGTCGAGCCGGCCCAGGCGGTCCGCGTCGAGCTCCCGCGCGGGGATCGGCAGCGGCGGCACCGGCCGCGTCGCGTGCTCCGCCAGCGCGTCGGCCAAGGTCGTCCGCGTCGTGTGCGCCTTGGGCATGCCGCCCTCGGTCGCGTCGATCACCGTCTGGCCCGCCGCCTCGGCGTCGGCGAAGTCGCGCTCGAACTGCTTGAGGTACGTCAGCATCTGCTCGTCGGAAAAGATCGGTCGGCCGTGCACGTCCTCGAACCGGCGGAGGTGGCTGCGCATCCGCACGACGCGCTGCCACTCCATCGTCTCGATCGTGTTGAACTCGCCCAGCTCGCAGTCCCAGACCTGATGCACCGCGGTGCCGGGGGCGTAATACAACCCGTCGGAAAAGCCCAAGTCCTGGCCGATGAAGATGACCGGGTCGCACCCGAGGTGTTGGGCGAGGTAGTACGACAGGTGCGCCACGGTTGCTCCGCCCTTGATCGGCACGATCGGCCTCGCCATCCCATCCTTGGTGGGGTCGCCCAATAAATGGTCGTTAAACGCCGACTGCGTCACCCGCACCGGCCCCGGGAACGCCTCGAGGATCGCCGCGTTCGCCTTCGGCTCGGCCACCAGCGTGACGTCCGGCAGCTCCGGCAGCCCCTCGTAAAACCGCGCGCAGATCGGCGAGTAGTCGAGCGCCGTCACGAAGTCCGGCCGAACCCCGCGGTCCAACAACGGCCGCAGCGCCGTCTGTACCGCGATCACCACCACGTTCGCCCGCACCGCCGGGTCCCGCAGCAGGTTCACGTTCTTCACCAGGCTCGGCCCCGCACCGACGCACACGGCCGGGTACCCCGCCGCCGCGTTGTGCAGTTCGTTCGTCGTCGCCCCCGCCGCGTACACCCCGAGGTTCGCCACGAGGTTGCGGCACGTCCGCGCCGCGTTGACCAACGCCGTGGCCAGGTTTGTCCGGCAGTACGCCACGACCTCGGTCACCTGTTTGCTGAAGTCGTTGATCGCTTCGGCGTGACGCCGACGCGTCGACGGCAACGTCACCAACTGTGTGCCCTGTGTCAGCCGGGTCGCGTGCCGCTCGGCCTGTCGCAGCAGTTCCGCCCGGTCCACCCCCCCGGAAAACAGGACCACCTGTGGGCGACTCAACTCAGCCGAGAGGTCACGCCGCTCCAACACCGCCCGCAGCAGCCCGACGTCCGGCTCGTACACGATGACCAGCCCCTCGTCACCCAGCGACTTCCCCGCCGGGCCCAGGTGGTAGGCCAAGCCCAAGCCGAGCAGCACCACGCACGCCGTCTGCCCGAAGTCGATCCCGTCGAGCAGCTTCGCCGCCTCCGCCTCGGGGTCGTACTTGCTGCCTAGCGCCTGCGGCCGACCCGTCGTCGGATCGATCAGCGCCGCGGTCGGCGAGCCGTTGCGGGCCGTGTCCCATCGCAGCACCGCCGGCGTCGCCCGCTCGATGGCGTCCGCCAGCGCGGCGTCCCGCGATCGGATCGCGTCGAGGTTGGCGCGCAGGATGTCGTCGGGCGGGGCGGGCATCGGCGTAGAACGGTTATCGGAAGCTTTCTCCGGCCGCCATGATTAACCGTCGGCGTTTGCGGCGGGTCGGCATCGCGGCGACCATAACGCCATGACCGCATGGACCGCGATCGCCGAGACGGGCTTGGCCGGGCTGCTGTTCGAGAACCCCTGGCCGGGCGTCATCGCCTGTGTCGGTGTGTCCGCCGTCCTCCGCGTCACCGGCAAACGCACCGGCAACGGCAAGCTGCTGGGCGTGTCGTGGGCGGCCCTGATCGCAGGGCTGGGGCTCTACGCCGCCGCCGCCCTCATCGAGACCGACCGCGAAGCCCTGATCGCCGGCACCGAGCGCTTCGTCGTCGCCGTCGGCGGAGCCGACGCCCCCGCCCTCGACGCCCTCCTCGACCCCCGCGCCGCCCTCGTCGGGCCCGGCGGCACCTACTGGGACCAGCTCACCGGCCCGTTCATCGCCGACGAGGTCACCGACCACGCCGTCACCGACGTCGCCGCCCGCGCCATCGACGCCGTCTCAAACCGCCCGGGCTTCGGGGCCAGCACGATGGACGTGCGCTGCCGGGTCAACGGCGTGCCAACGCCCAGCACCTGGGAGCTGCGCTGGGCCAAGGACGAGGCCGGCGACTGGCGCATCGTCGAGGCCCGCTGGCTGACCCTCGGGGTGCAGGGCGGAACGCCCTCGCCTAACCTTTACCGGTGAAAAACCCTACGCCGCTGCCGCTGATCGGGCTGTGTTTCGCGGTCCTCCTAACCGCCGAGCCCGCCTCGCCCCAGCCGACCGAGTCTGCCCCCGCCGTCGATCTTCGTCCGCTCTGGACCGCCGGCCAAGCCTCTCGCTACGAGTTCTGGAACCGCTTCGAGCAGACCATCGAGCAACGCCTCGGCGACCGCTCGACCACGGTGACCAACGTCATCGAGGTCGAGGGCGAAGTCACCTGGACCGTCGACCGCGTGAACCCCGACGGCTCGTCGCGCTGCACGATGACGCTCGACTGGATGACCTTCGCCTCGACGCCCAGCGAGGGCGAGGGCACCACCGCCGACTCCCGCCGATCCGCCACCGCCGACAACAAACCGATGCACGAGCTGCTCACCGCGATGGCCGGCGTGCCGCTGAAGATCGACATCGCCCCCGACGGCCACGTCGTCCGCGTCGCCGGCATCACCCAGATGAAGGCCAAGACCTCCGCCCCCGACTTCGTCCCCTCCGAGCTGGACTTCGAAGAGACCGCCTCGGACCTCGCGTCGCTAGCCCACGCCCCGCCGCCCCGCGGCGACGCCGGCGTCGAGACCGGCCGGACCTGGAAAGCCGACTTCACCTGGGACCACGAGCTGGGCACCATGGACCACGACTGGCGTTACACCCTCGACGCCGTCGAGGACCTCAGCGGACTGCCCGTCGCCGTCGTCACCGGCACGGCCAAGCTGAAGCTCAACCCCGACCTCTCCGACGCCCCGCCCGACGCCCCGCCGCTGAACATCCGCCTCCTCGACGGCGAGGCGACCACCCGCGTCCTCTTCGACCTCACCCGCCACGAAGCCGTCGGCCGCCACTCCACCGCGACCGAGCGCGTCCGTGTCACGGTGTCGTTGCCCAACGGCAGCAAGTTCGAGCGGACCATGACCGACAACAGCGTCGGGCAGGTGCTGCGCATCGAAGAAAACTGACTGCACCACGTTTTGTTTAGCGGGTGCGGCGAAGCCGCCCTTTCCGGAGAGTGATGGACCGCGGGACGCTGCGCGTTACCCGCTAAACACGACACTGATGACCGCCGATCGTCTACGGCCGCGGGTGGAACTTCGTCAGCACCTCTTTGAGCCGGGTGCGGTCGACGTGCGTATAGAGCTGTGTGGTCTTGAGGTTCGAGTGGCCCAGCAGCTCCTGCACCACACGCAGGTCGGCCCCGCCGGCCAGGAGGTGCGTGGCGAACGAGTGACGCAGCGTGTGCGGGTGGACGTGAGACAGGCCGGCCTTCTCGGCGTGACGCTTGACGATCTGCCACACGACGATACGCGTGATCGGCTGACCCGTGCGCGAAAGAAACACCCGTTCGGTCGGAGCGTTTTCGCGGACCAGGTCCTCGCGGAGCTCGTCGGTGTAGCGACGCAGCGCCCGCAGCGCCGGCTGACCCAGCGGGACGACGCGCTCTTTGGAGCCCTTGCCCAGGACGCGGACGACGCCGAGGTCGGGGTGGACGCCGGTGGTAAGCAGGTCGGCGATCTCGCTGGCGCGGAGGCCGCCGGCGTAGAGCATCTCCATCAGCGCCACGTCGCGCAGGTACAAAAGCGCGTCGGGATCGGGCGCGGCCAAGAGCTTGTCGATCTGCTCGCTGCCCAACACGGTGGGCAGCCGCTGCCACGTCTGCGGCTGGGTGAGCTGCTCGGCGGGGTCGGCGTCGTGGTGGTCGTTCGCCTTGAGGAACCGACAGAACACACGGATCGTCGCGACGTGGCGGGCGATCGTCGAGACGGCGTGGCCCTTGTCTTCGAGGTGACGCAGGTGCTCGGCGATGAGGTCGGGGGTGAGGTCGGTCCAGGCGTGGAGCTTTTGTTCCTGGGCCATCCACACCCAGAGGTCGCGGAGGTCGCCGCCGTAGGCCGCGAGGGTGGCGGGGGCGAAGCCGCACTCGATGCGGATGTAGGCGAGGAAGTCGCGGACCGGGCCCTCAAACCGCGAGACTTTGCGGGGGGACGGACTCGACGGGGCGGCGGTCGGCTTGGGCGCAGACGCGTCGTCCAACGACCGATCCGGCGCGGGGCGTGGGGGAAAGGACCGGTTTGGCGCGGCGGAGGCCGCCACCTCGACGGGGGCCGGGGGCAGGCCGCGGCGGCGGGCCTTGGCCTTGGGCCGGGTCGGCTTGGGGGCCGGGGCGGGGAGCTGGGCGGTCCGGGCTTTCAACGGTCGGCGGCTTCCGGGAGGCGGGTCTGGAACAGATTTCCGGGGATCGACTTCGGGGGTCCGAGGAAATCGATTCCGGGGGCGGTGATCCTCACCGTGGAAGAAACGCCGGGCCGACCGGTTCGAGGCCGGCCCGCTCGGACGCTCAACGCCGCCTCCCTGCGGCTAATCGGGTATCGGACAACGCCGGGAACCGGCGTGAATCGTCGGCCCGTCCGCTCGGTGATCCGATCTCCCAAAACTCTGTTCAGCCGGCGATGTCCGCCGCGTATCGCTCCCGGAAGGCGTCGAGGTCGGCCACGCCCTCGGGCAGCGTGGCGTCGCCCACCAGCAGGATCGGGATGCCGTCGCGGACGGGGTAACGCAGCCCCGCCCCCGCCGGCCGCTCGGCGACCAGCCAGTCGCCTTCCTGACGCAGCCGCGATCTCGTCAGCGGACACACCAGGACCTCCAGCAAGTCGGCGGCGATGGGTTCGGTCAAGGCGGAAACTCCCAAGGAAGCGGGTAACCCCCGATCGATTACCATAGCGACCGCCGACGGAACGGGCCGACGGCGGGCAAGAGACTTTTCCGAAAGGGCGACGCGATGGCGAAAGCGGTGGTTTGGATCGGCATGTTAATCGTGGTGTTCGGCGGCATCTTCTTCACCCTGAAAGTGATCAACGAGGACCCGGGGCAGTTGGTCGGCTACGCCGTGGGCAAGCCCGACGCCGCCGGCGTCAGCGAGCTCCAGATCCTCATCCCCATGACCGCGCCGATCCAAGACCCGGTCACGCGGTTCACGGCCAGCGGCAAGCCCGACTGGGACCACTGGCTCAACCAGCGTTTCGTCGTCACCGACCCGTCGGGCACGGTTGTCTCGCTCCGCAAAGGCGGCTTCAAGAGCGCCGACATCGACGAGATGAAAGCCGGCAGCGCCGAGTTCATCGCGCTGGCCGACCTGACGGCCGGCGTGACCTACGACGTCGAGTTCATCCCCGTCGTGGGCCAGCCGGAAAAGTACACGATACAGATCGCCGGAGCGGCGAAGGAGTTCCGCCGCGAGTACTTCGTGCCGGACTATTGAGGACGCCGGGTCACGGGCGAATCAGGATCACACCGAGCCGCCGGGCACGCGTTCGATCTCGGCGCCGAGCTGTTGCAACGTGACCTCCATCGACTCGTAGCCGCGGTCGAGGTGGTAGACGCGGTTGATGGTGGTCTGCCCGCGGGCGGCGAGGCCGGCGATGACCAGGCCGGCCGACGCGCGGAGGTCGCTGGCCATGACCGGGGCGCCCACGAGCTCGCGGACCCCGGTGACCATGGCGCTCGGCCCCACGCGGGTGATGTCGGCCCCCATCCGCAGCAGCTCGGCGACGTGCAGGAACCGGTCGGGGAAGATCTTCTCGGTCACGATCGCGTTGCCGTCGGCCAGGGTGAGCAGGGCCATGATCTGCGCCTGCAGGTCGGTCGGGAAGCCCGGGTGCGGCTGCGTGACGACCTGCACCGGGTTGAGCCGACGGGCGGCGGCGACACGGACCCCCGGAAGGAGCCCCCCCGGAAGTAAACCACCCGCCGCAGCGTTCTTCGATTCAACGGGCTCGACGGCGACCCCGATCTCCTGCAACCGATCGAGCGCCGCCCCGAGCGTGTCGGTCGGGAAGTTCTCCAAGACGACGTCGCCGTTGGTGATCGCGGCGGCCATGACGTAGGTGCCGGCCTCGATGCGGTCGGGGATGACGGGGTGGCCGGGGTTCGGGCCGACGTCGGGGGTGCCGCCGAGCGACTCGACGCCCTCGATCGTCAGGCGGGGCGACCCCAGCCCGGTGATCTTGGCGCCCATCGAGATCAGCAGCCGGCCGACGTCCTCGACCTCGGGCTCGCAGGCGGCGCACTCGATCACGGTCGTGCCCTCGGCCAGGGCGGCGGCGGACATGACGTTGGCGGTGCCCAGCACGGTCGACCCGTTGGGCCCGCCGAGGAAGACGTGCCCCCCCCGCAGCCGACCGCCCTTCGGCGACTCGGCGACGATGTAGCCGGCGTCCAGCGTGATCTGGGCCCCCAGCGCCCGCAGCCCGCGCAGGTGCAGGTCCACCGGCCGGTCGCCGATCGCGCAGCCGCCGGGCATCGACACCCGCGCCCGCCCCCGGCTGGCCAAGAGCGGCCCCAGCACGCAGATCCCCGCCCGCATCGTCCGCACGATGTCGTAGTGAGCCACCACCTTCGACGTGTCCGCCGCGTGGATCGTCAGGTCTCGCCCGCTGCCCGACAGGTCGGCTCCCAGTGACTCGAGCAACCGACGCATGTTGCGGATGTCCGACAGGTCCGGCACCCCCCGCAGCGTGACCGGCCGATCGGTCAGCAGCGCCGCGGCCATCAGCGGTAGGCAGGCGTTCTTCGAGCCGTTGATCCGGACCGTACCGCGGAGCGGTCGGCCGCCGGTGATGACGAATGAATCCATGAGGTGGACGCTAGGGGTTAGGCGGTAGGAAGAGGGCGAGTTCGCCGCGGCGTCAACGGACGCCGCGGCGACGAGGCGTGTCGCGGAGGATGATGGTACAACCATCGGCCGACGCGTCCCCCCGCCCCCACCCGCCGTTTTCCTATCGCCTAGCGCCTAACCCCTAGCGCCTCTCTCCATGCAACTCACCGATCTCATCCACGACGTCCCCGACTTCCCCAAGCCCGGGATCACCTACAAAGACATCACCCCCCTGCTCAAGAGCCCCGCCGGGCTGGCGATGGCGGTCGAGCAGATGGCCAACCCCTTCCGCGGCAAAGGCGTCGAGCTCGTCTGCGGGGCCGAGTCCCGCGGCTTCATCTTCGGCACCGCGATCGCCCAGGCCCTCTCCGCCGGGTTCGTCCCCATCCGCAAGCCCGGCAAGCTCCCCCGCGAGACCCGCAGCACCCGCTACGAACTCGAATACGGCAGCGACACCCTCGAGCTCCACGCCGACGCCATCGCCCCCGGCCAGAAAGTCCTCATGGTCGACGAGATCGAGGCAGGCCTTGAGGGTGCCGCCGGTGGCGAGCAGGTCGTCGACCATGAG
>JBCBSA010000010.1:0-19551 GCA_039819425.1 Planctomycetota bacterium | reverse complement strand
CCACCGGCACGCCCGTCGCCACCGCCCGCTCGAACAGCTCGGTCGGCCAGTCGACCTCGCCCACGATCGGACAACTCATGTTCAGCTCGACGCCCATCGGTCGGACCGCCGCGGCCTGGTCCAGCAGCGCCCACCAATCGTCCGCGGTGAACCCGTGGATCGACACGAGCTTGTCGTTCGCCCGCTTCTTGCCGGCCTCTACCTGCTTGACAAGCCACGGCATGCCGGGGTTGCGCAGCCCAATCTTGTTGACCCTGGCTCGAAGCAGGCTGTAGTAGCGGACAGTATTGATGACCCGACAGACGCGGCCCGTGCGGGCGGCGGCGGTGAACGTGCCGAGCGTCGCGGTCGCGCCGTCGGGCTGGATGTAGTTGCCGAAGGGCGCCGACACCGTGAGCGGGCGGACGCCGGGGACGACTTGTTGCAACCGGGAAAAAGGCATAGCGGGTGCGGGAGTATAACGGTCGCATGGGAGCGATCCGCAGACGGTTGACGGAGTTGATGGACGCGACGGTGCCGTCGGTCATCGACGCCGACCCGGACGTGGCGGGGTGGTCGCCCGACGCGACCGAGTCGTACTGCCCGCGCTGCGGCGCCTCGGCGGGGCCGGGGTCGGTGACGCCGGCGGGCTGCCCGTTCTGTGTGGATCAACGCGTGTCCTGGGACCGGATCACCCGGCTGTGGGGCTACGCCGAGCCGATGGACGCGTGGATCAAGGCGATGAAGTTCGGCCGCCAATGGTCCTGGGGGCGGTGGCTGGGCGAACGCCTGGCCGAGCGGGTCGGCGAGCCGTTCGCGTTGGACCGGGTGGTGGTCGTGCCGGTGCCGATGCCGTGGCTGCGGCGTTGGCGTCGGGGGTTCAACCAGGCGCAGCTCATGGCCGACGCCCTCGCCGACGCCCGCGGCTTCCCCTGCGTCCCGGCCCTGCGTCGCACCCGCCACACCGCCCCACAGACCAGCGTCGCCGCCTCGCAGCGCGAAGCCAACATCCGCGGCTCCCTCGCCGCCCACCCCGTCGACCTCACCGGCCACGAGGTCGTGCTCGTCGACGACGTCAAGACCACCGGGGCCACCCTCGCCGCCTGCACCCGGCTCCTCAAAAAAGCCGGCGCCCGCAGCGTCCACGCCGCCGTCGCCGCGGTCGCCGACCCCAAGGGTCAAGACTTTAAGGCGAAGTAAACCCCTGAACCTAAACCCGCAGCTCAGCCCCCACCCGCTCGCCCAGCGCCGCCACCACCGACGCCACTTGCGGATCGACCTCTTCGTGACGCAGCGTCCGCTCCGGATCCCTGAACCGCATCCGCAGGCTCACGCTCTTCTTTCCGGGGGCGATCGGCTTGCCGCGGTACACGCCCAAAAACGACAGCCCCTCCAGCATCGCCGGCTCCGCCGTCCACACCGCCGACGCCACCGCGTCCCACGCCACCCCCTCGTCCACCACGACCGACAGATCCCGTTCGATCCCCGGGAACTTCGGCAGCGGCCCGACCGACCGTGTCGGCGGGTACAGCCCCAGCAGCGCCGGCAGGTCCAGCTCCACCGCCGCCTGATCCGTCTGCAACCCGAACGCATCCCGGGTCGCCTGCGAAACCAACCCCAGCCGCCCCACCGCCCGGCCGTCCACCGACACCGCCCCCGCCGCCGCGAACGTCGCGCCGCCGTCGATCGGCTCGACCGTCACCGACGCCCGCGCCGCCTCGCCGCCGAGCACCTCGACGATCTCGTCGACCACGCCCCGCAGCCCCCGCACCGCCTCCTCCCGCTCGTCCGCGTCCCGCAGCGCCGCCAGCTTCACGCTCTCGTGAGCGTCGCCGTCCCGCACCGCCCACGTCGACGCCGTCTCGAACAGCCGCACCCCGCGGTTCCCCGCGTCCTGGTTCAGCTTCCGACACCGCAGCAAACTCGGCAGCACCGACGGCCGCAGCATCGGCTCGTCTTTCTTGTGGTCGCCCTCGAGCATCAGTCCGCTCGCCCCCGCCGGGAGGAACGCCTCGGCCGACGCCGGCGACGTGAAGCTGTAGGTGATCGTCTCGTGATACCCGTGCGCCACCAACACCTCCACCACCGCCCGCCACGCCGCCACCTCCGCCTGCGGCGGCCGCGCCGCCAGCTCGATCTTCGGCTCCACCGCGATCGCGTCCAACCCGTGCAGCCGCGCGACCTCTTCGATCAGGTCCACCTCCCGCAGCAAATCTAGCCGGAACGTCGGCACCGTCGCCGTCACCGTGTCCCCTTCCACCGCGACCTCCAGCCCGATCTTTCGCAGCAGCCCCGCCTGATCCTCCGCCGACAGCTCCACCCCCAGCAGCGACCGACACCGCTCCGCCCGCAGCGTCACGACCCCGGGCTCCGGAACGTCCGCCCCTTCCCGCACCACGCCCTCGGCCAACGTCCCCCCCGCCAGTTCCACAATCAAAGCCGCCGCACGCCGGCTCGCCGCCTCCACCCCCGCCGGGTCCACGCCCCGCTCGAACCGGAAGCTCGAATCGCTGCTGAGCTTCAACCCCCGGCTCGTCTGCCGCACGCCCAACGGCTCGAACACCGCCGACTCCAGCAGCACGTCCGTCGTCCCCTCGTCCACCTCCGACTCCGCCCCGCCCATGACGCCCGCCACCGCCTGCGCCCGCTCGGCGTCCGCGATCACCAGCATGTCCGGCCGAAGCTCGTGTTTTGTTCCGTCGATCGCCGCAAACTTCTCGCCCGCCTCCGCCGGCCGCACCACGACCCGCCGCCCCGCCAGCTTGCCCAGATCGAACGCGTGTAGCGGCTGGCCCAGTTCCATCAGCACGAAGTTGGTCACGTCCACCACGTTGTTCACGCTGCGCAGCCCGACCGCTTCGAGCCGAGCGGCGAGCCAGTCCGGGCTCGGGCCGACCTTCACGCCGGTGATCACGCGGGCCGTGTACGTCGGGCACGCCGCGGCGTCGCGCAGCTCGACGCTCGTGACCTGTTGCGCTCGTTCACTTCCAGGAGCGGGCAACTCCACTTCCGGGGGCCGCAGCGTCGCCCCCGTCCCCGCCGCGACCTCGCGGGCCACGCCGACGTGGCTCAGGCAGTCGCCGCGGTTGGAGGTGACCTCGACGTCGAACATCACGTCGCCCTCCGCCGGGCCGTCTCCGATCGGCACCGTCTCCTCGATCGGAAACCCATGCGACGTGAGCAGGTCGTCGACCGCGTCGGCGGCGATCGGCGGGTCGAGGTACGTGTTGAGCCAGGCGAGGCTGATCTTCATGGGGCAGAGAGTGTACCCGCCGCGTTACGATGGCCAAGCGATGCCTGTGCGCACCCCACCGCTCACCGCGATCGGACTGATCATGCTACTCGCCGCAGCAGGGTGTCGGCCGCCCGCCGCGACCGTCGACGATCCGATCCCCGCCGACTTTGCGCTGCTGTTCCTCGTCGATACCACCGACCACCCCGACGACCCGCGTCGCCGCCGGGCCCTGCACGTCGTCGAGCCCGACCGCACGCTCCGCGCCGCCCTGGGCCCGGGCGTCACCGACGACCTGCACCCGCCCGCCACGGCCACGATCACGCCGCGCGACATGCGCGAGCTCTACCGCCTGGCCGAGACCGCCCGCCTCGCCTCCGCCCCCGGAACCCCCGGAAACGCCGCCCCGCCGCCGCCCGGCGTCCCCGTCTACCGCATGGTCCTCCGCGTCGACGGCGACCGCCACGAACGCGTCCTCGTCGCCGGCCAGCAACCCGCCGCCGACCAGCTGCTCACCGCCCTGGTCCGCCTCCGTGGGGGGCGCTGACCCGCTTGCGGATCGACGGCGGATCGGGCTACAATGCCTGATTCGACACCCGCCTCCCCGCGAGACACCCCCATGATCGAAGCGCTCAAAGACGACACCGTCATCAACAACCTCGGCGGCCGGTTCAAGTTCACCTCGCTGGTCCAGCACCGCGTGCGCCAGCTCATGGACGGCGACCGCCCGCTCGTCGAACGCCTGGGCCGCACCGACTTCGAGGTCGCCGTCCAGGAAGTCGTCGAGGGCAAGATCACCCTCGAACTGCCCGAAGACCGCGACGAATAACGTCGTAAACATCATCGACGCTACCCCCGAAGCCCACGGATTTAATCCGTGGGCTGCTTTGTCATTAAAATCGACGTGATGTCCGACAAAACCCCCGAGCCCGTTTCTACCCTTGCCGGACGCCGGATTGTCGTCGGGATGTCCGGCGGGATCGCCGCCTACAAGACCGCGACCCTCGTCAGCCGGCTGGTCCAGGCCGGGGCCGACGTGCGGGTGCTGATGACCGAAGCCGCCACGCGGTTCATCACGCCGCTCACCCTCCAGTCGCTGTCGGGGCACCCGGTGCTGACCAGCATGTGGGAGCACGACGACCGCCCCGACTCGCAGCACGTGGGCATCGCCCGCTGGGCCGAGGTGTTCGTGGTCGCCCCCTGCTCGGCCGACATGCTGGCCAAGCTCGCCGCGGGCCTGACCCCCGACGTCGTCAGCCTCGCCGTCTCGGCGCTGCCGGCCCAGACGCCGCTCCTCGTCGCTCCGGCGATGAACGCCGACATGTGGGCCTCGCCGATCGTGCAGCGCAACCTGCAGACGCTCCGCGACCTCCTGCCGAACTTCCACGAGGTCGGCCCCGACGAAGGTTGGCAGGCCTGCCGGACCCAAGGCTCGGGACGCACGGCCGAAGCCGAAGCGATCCGTGACGCGGTCGTCCAGCATCTTCACGTCTCGCCACGAAGACACGAAGGCGCGAAGTAAGACCGTCCGGTGACTCCGGCGGGACCTACCCAGGCCGTTTGTCTTTCTTCGTCACTTCGTGCCTTCTTGGCCAAGCCCCAAAGTCTTCTCCACCTTCCAGCCGAAGCCGCGGCGGTTGTCGATCCAGCGCATCCACGTCGGGCGGAACCGGTAGAACCGCTGCTTCTCGGCCGCGGCGCGGAGCTGGGGCAGCGAGTTGATGAAGGCGTACTTGGCGGTGTAGCGGTCCCAGACGTCGTGCCACTGGGCTTGGCCGTGGGCGATGACCAAGTCGACCTCGCCGTGGAGCTGGAGGCCGTGGATCGTGTCGGGCGCATCCAGGTGGGCGTAGACCGTGATCGCGGCGCGGGGGTTGGCGCCGAGGTGTTGGCTGTGGGCCGAGCTCGGCGACGAGACCCAGTGTAGGCACCAGCCGTCGGCGTGGACATACTGGATGTTGGCGGCGTGGGGCTGGCCGTCGGCGTCGACGGTGGCCAGGCTGGCGGTGCGGCAGGTCGCCAGGAAGAGCTCGATCTCCTGGTCGACGGCTAACGATGGATCGGACATGGCAGACGCCTCGGGACCCCACCAGAAAGGATCGGCGGGCCGGGCCCACCGGTTTACGCCACGACCAGGTTCGCGCCGATGCGCTCTAGGGCCCGCTCGACGTTCTCCCGGCTGTTGAACGCGCTCAGCCGGAAGTACCCCTCGCCGGCCGCCCCGAAGCCGCTGCCGGGGGTGCCCACGACGTGGGCCTCGTTGAGCAGCTGGTCGAAGAACGCCCAGGACGTCACGCCGTCGGGGGTCTTCACCCAGACGTAGGGGGCATTCACCCCGCCGTAGACGGTCATGCCCGCGGCGGAGAGGCCCTCGCGGACGAGCCGGGCGTTCTCCATGTAGAACGCGGTGAGCTCATCGACCTGTTGCTTGCCGTCGTCGCTGTAAACCGCCTCGGCCCCACGCTGGACGATGTACGACACGCCGTTGAACTTGGTCGACTGGCGGCGGTTCCACAGGCCGTGGAATTCGACGTCTTCGCCGTCGGCGTTCTTGCCGGTGAGGCCCTTGGGCACGACGGTGAAGGCGCAGCGGGTGCCGGTGAACCCGGCGTTCTTCGAGAAGCTGCGGAACTCGATCGCGCAGTCGCGGGCCCCCGGGATTTCGTAGATCGACCGGGGGATGTCCGGCTCGGTGATGAAGGCGTGGTAGGCGGCGTCGAAGAGGATCAGCGTGCCGTGTTGCTTGGCGTAGTCCACCCACGTCTGCAGCGTCTGGCGGCTGGCGGTCGCGCCGGTGGGGTTGTTGGGGTAGCAGAGGTAGACGACATCGACGGGCGTCTCGGGCAGCGCCGGCTCGAAGCCGTTCTCGGCGGTCATCGGCAGGTAGACGAGCCCGCCGTACCGCCCCGACTCGTCGGCGGGCCCGGTGTGGCCGGCCATGACGTTGGTGTCGACGTAGACGGGATACACCGGGTCGCACACCGCGATGGTGTTGCTTCCGGGCGGGCCCAAAATGTCGAGGATGTTGCCGCTGTCGCACTTGCTGCCATCGGAGACGAAGATTTCGGAAGCGTCCACGTCGCACCCGCGCGACCGGTAGTCGTGCTCGGCGATCGCTTCGCGGAGCCAGGCGTAGCCCTGCTCGGGCCCGTAGCCGTGGAACGACTCGGCCTTGCCCATGGCGTTGACCGCCCGGATCATCGCGGTGCGGCAGGCCTCGGGCAGCGGCTCGGTCACGTCGCCGATGCCCAGCTTGATCAGCGACGCGTCGGGGTTCGCCTCGGCGAAGGCGTTGACGCGTCGGGCGATTTCAGGGAAGAGGTAGCCGGCCTTGAGCTTGAGGTAGTGGTCGTTGATTCGCGGCATACGTCTAATTTTCCAGGGTTTTGGACACGAAGGCACTAAGGTCACGAAGCAAGGCCGTAAACGTCAAATCGGTTTGGCTTCAATCCTTCGTGTCTTCGTGGTTAGATTTTTTCCGAAGCGAATTGTTGAGCCGCTTCAAGGGCTTCAGGCAGTTTAGCTGGGTCTTTGCCGCCGGCTTGGGCCATGTCGGGGCGTCCGCCGCCGCCGCCGCCCACGATCGGGGCCACGTGCTTGATCCAGTCGCCGGCTTTGAACCCCTTCTCCACCAACGGCTTGGGCGCCGACGCCAGCAATGCCACCTTCCCGTCGTTGACGGCGGCCAGCAGCATCGCCGCTTCGGGGTGTGTCTTGCGGACTACGTCCATCGCCGTCCGCAACGTCTTGCCGTCCGCCCCCGGAATCTCCGCCACGATCACCGGTCCCGAAACGTTGGCGGCCACGTCCTGCGCCGCGGCGACGACGCCACGCTCGGCTTCCTGGCCACGCTCTTTCTCGTGGGCCTTGACCTTCTGCCCCAGTTCGGCCAGCCCCGCCTGGATCGACGCCCGGGCCGACAGCGGCACCGTCGTCTCGCCCAGCGACCGCGTCACCGCTTCGACCTCGCCGGCCAACGACTCGGCCGGCGCATTCTTCAGCTGCTCCACCCGATCAACCAGCCACTCGCCCGCCGCGACCGCCGCTTTAGCCGCCGGCCCGGTCAGCCCCGTCACGCGCCGCACGCCCTTGCTCACCGCGTCCTGCGACACCAGGCAGAACCGCTCGGCCACGCCCGTCGTTGCCAAGTGCGTCCCCCCACAAAACTCAACGCTCACATCCTTCCAACGCTCATTCCGGGGGTCGGCGACGAGGCCGTCGACGGGGACGCCGAGGCTGACCACGCGGACGTGGGGCGGGTACTTCTCGCCGAAGACCGCCCGCAGCCCGTTGATGCGTAACGCGTCTTCCTGCGGGACGACCTGGGCATACACCGGCAGGTTCTCGGCGATGTCGGCGTTGACCTGCTCTTCGACCGCGGCGATCTGCTCGGGCGTCAGCGCCGCGTTGTGCGAGAAGTCGAAGCGGAGTTTTTCGTTGTCGACGAGCGAGCCCTTCTGGTCCGCCTCGGGGTTGACGTGGTCGCGCAGGGCGCGGTTCATGACGTGGGTCGTGGTGTGGTTGTTCTGCGTCAGGGCCCGCCGCTCGGCGTCGACGGCCAGGGCGCAGTGGGTCTCGCCGTCGACGACCTCGAGCTTGCCGCCGGTGATGCGGGCGAGGTGGAGGTGGACGCCGCCGACCTTGATCGTGTCCTCGACGCGGAGCCGGACGACCTGCCCGCCGGTGGCCGAGGGCGACTGGCGGGCGAGGATCGACCCGGTGTCGCCGACCTGCCCGCCGGCCTCGGCGTAGAACGGGGTCATCTGCAGCACGACCGCGACCTCGTCGCCCGCCGCCGCGGACGTGGCCGACTCGTAGGCCTCGCCGACTTTCTTAAAGAGATGCAGCGTGTTGGCCTGGAACGGGGCTTCGGTGAAGTCGTGGCCGGTGAAGTTGGTTTCGACGAACCAGCCGGCGTCGAGGCCCTTGGCGACGAGCTCGGTGAGCGAGGCACGTCCGCCGTCGCCGGTGTCGCCGCCGGCCCGGGCCTTCTCGCGGGCTTCGTCCATCAGCCGGTGGAAGCCGGCGACATCGACGGTCATCCCGCGCTCGGCGGCCATCAGTTCGGTGAGGTCCAGCGGGAAACCGTAGGTGTCGTGTAATTTAAAAGCTTCGGACGCAGGTATAGAAACAATCGAAGCTAGCTTAGACAACGCTATATCCGTCTCGACGGAGACGGAATCCTCCGAGTTTTTTCGGAGGAAATTCAAAGCAGCAGCCGTTTCTTTCACTGCATCTAATTCTGCCTTCCCGGAATCGCCCCAAAAGGCAGCCGCCTGTCTACCAGCAAAAATCCATTCTTCACCAAGAGTTTTTGCATATGCCTGACCGATTGCGTCTGCACGCGCAGTCTCGAATAACGCTATCCCACGATCGAGCGTCTTGCCGAACGACTCCTCCTCGTCCTTCACCTCGGCCATGACCGCGTCCCGGGCTTTGACCAGTTCGGGGAACGGGCCCTTGAAGTTCTCGACGACCGCGGGGACGAGCTTGTGGAAGAAGGGTTGGTCGTAACCGAGCGTCTGCCGTCCGTAGCGGACGGCGCGGCGGAGGATGCGGCGCAGCACGTAGCCGCGGCCGTCGTTGGAGCAGTGGGCCCCGTCGGCCAGGGCAAACGTCAGCGTGCGGATGTGGTCGGCGATGACGCGGTAGGCGATGTCGATCGGGTTAGCCAGCGACCCTTCCCCGCCGGTGTACGGCTTCGCCCCGGTGGCCTCCTGGATCGCGGCGAAGAGCGGGGCGAAGACGTCGGTGTCGTAGTTCGAGGCCTTGCCCTGGAGGACGCTGACGATGCGCTCGAAGCCCATGCCGGTGTCGACGTGTTTGGCGGGCAAAGGTTCCAACAGGCCCGATGTCGTGCGGTTGAACTGGATGAAGACGAGGTTCCAGATCTCGACGACGGTGTCCTGCCCGTCGGCGTTGACGAGCGTGCCGCCGGATTTGTCGGGGCTGCGGTCGTAGTGCAGCTCGGAGCAGGGGCCGCAGGGGCCGGTGTCGCCCATCTCCCAGAAGTTGTCTTTCTTGTTGCCGGGGTGGACGTGGTCCCCCGGAAGTTTTGTTAGCCACAGGTCTCGTGCCTCATAATCCGGTTCGAGGCCGAGTTCGGGGTCGCCCTCGAAGTACGTGGCGTGCAGGCGTTCGGGGTCGAGGCCCCACCACTCCTCGGAGGTGAGCAGCTCCCAGGCCCAGTCGATGGCTTCTTGTTTGAAGTAGTCGCCGAAGGACCAGTTGCCCAGCATCTCGAAGAAGGTGTGGTGGTAGGTGTCCTTGCCCACGTCGTCGAGGTCGTTGTGCTTGCCGCCGGCGCGGATGCACTTCTGGGTGTCGACGGCCCGGGTGTATTCGCGGTGGCCCGTGCCGAGGAAGACGTCCTTGAACTGGTTCATCCCCGCGTTGGTGAACAACAGCGTCGGGTCGTCGTGCGGCACGACCGGCGACGAGGGCACTTCGGTGTGGCCGGCCTTCTCGACGAAGAAGTCGATGAACCGCCGGCGGACGTCGTGGGCAGGGGGAACCGGGTTGGGCGATGCGGATTCGGGCATGGAACGGCGGAGTATACGGCAAGCATTTCGTCGGCACGCCGACCCGCGGCCTCCGCGGCTGTCCGGCCCCAAACCACCGACTACGCTATGGCATGCCCGAATCCCCCACGACCGGCGGCCGCGTGCAGCAGCCGACCAACCCCCGGCGTCAGAACATCGTGGTCATCGGCGCGGGCTTCGCCGGCCTGACGTTCTGCCAGAAGTGCAAGGTCCCCAGCAACGCGAAGCGCCCCGCCCCCGAGATCATCCTGATCGACAAGCAGAACCACCACCTGTTCCAGCCGCTCTTGTACCAGGTGGCCACGGCCGGGCTGGCGGCCACGGAGATCGCCGCCCCCGTCCGCGGCGTGCTGTCGGACCGCCGCGACATCACCTGCCTGATGGAAGAGGTCACCGGCATCGACCCCGGCCGCAAGATGGTGCTCTGCGGCGAGACGGAGGTCTGCTACGACTACCTCGTCCTCGCCGCGGGCGGGCGGACCAGCTACTTCGGCAACGACCACTGGGAGGCCCACGCCCCGGGGCTCAAGACCCTGCACGACGCGATGCGGATCCGCCGGCGGGTGCTCACCGCCTTCGAGCGGGCCGAGACCGCCCTCGACAGCGAGGAGCAGGACCGGCTGATGACGCTGGTTGTCGTCGGCGGCGGGCCGACGGGCGTCGAGCTGGCCGGGGCGATCGGCGAGCTGGTGCAGCGCATCTTCTACCGTGACTTCCGCCGCATCGACGTGCGGACCGCCCGGGTGGTCCTCGTCGAGAGCAACGACCGGCTGCTGAAGGCCTACCCCGAAGACCTCTCGGCCAGCGCCAAGACCCAGCTCGAGCAGCTCGGCGTCGAGGTGCGCCTCGGCGTGCGGGTGAGCGACGTCGACGAGCTCGGCGTGGACCTCAACGACGGCACGCGCATCGAGACGCGCAACGTGCTGTGGGGGGCGGGCGTCGCGGCGAGCCCGCTGACCGAGGCGTTCGACGACACCGCCGACCGCGACCGTGGGGGCCGGCTGTCGGTGCTGCCGGACCTGTCCGTGCCGGGCCACCCCGAGGTGTTCGCCGTCGGCGACCTGGTCCGGGTGATCGGCAAAGACGGCCAGGAAGTGCCCGGCGTCGCGCCCGCCGCGATGCAGATGGGCAGGCACGTCGCCCGGCTGCTGCGCCGCGAGTTCGACGAGGGGCCCCGGCCGCCCGAGCAGCGCGAGCCGTTCGACTACTGGGACAAGGGGTCGATGGCGACCATCGGCCGCAAGCGTGCCGTGGCGTGGATCGGCCGGCTGCGGTTCGCGGGTTTCCCGGCGTGGGTCGCGTGGATGGGCATCCACCTGATGTTCCTGGTGACGTTCCGCAACAAGCTGAGCGTGTTCCTCCAGTGGGTGTATTCGTACCTGGCGTTCCGCCGCGGGGCGCGGATCATCATCCCCAAGGACGAGGCGCCCGGGCGGGTCGAGGAGCCGGTGGCGGCCCCGGGTCACTGACCCGGGGCTAAATGAACCCCTGTCGGGCACGGCGCCCGCGACCACCGCGGCGCAGCGGTAAGCTAACGGCGCATGACCGCGGTCAACCTCTACTTCCAGGTGCACCAGCCGCACCGCCTCCGCCGCTACAGCGTCTTCGACGCCACGCCGCACTACTTCGACGACGAGCACAACGAGCAGGTCCTGCGCAAGGTCGCGGCCAAGTGCTACCTGCCGGCGACGCGGATCCTGCTGGACCAGGTGCGCCGCCACGCGGGGGAGTTCCGCGTGGCGTTCTCGCTGTCGGGCTGTGTGATCGATCAGCTCCGGCGGTTCTCGCCGGACGTGCTGGACCAGTTCCGCCGGCTGGCGCAGACCGGCTGCGTCGAGTTCCTCGCCGAGACCTACGACCACTCGCTGGCGTCGCTGTACAACCTCGACGAGTTCGTCGACCAGGTGCTGCGGCACACCGAATTGATCGACGAGATGTTCGGCCAGACGCCGGTCGTGTTCCGCAACACCGAGCTGATCTACTCCAACGCGCTGGCCCGCATGCTCGATACGACCGAGACGTTCAGCGGGCGGTTCCGGGGGGTGCTCACGGAGGGGGCGGACCAGGTGTTGCAGAAGCGTTCGCCCAACCTCGTCTACGCCTCGCCCGACGGGCTGCCGCTCTTGCTGAAGAACTACCGGCTGAGCGACGACATCGCCTTCCGCTTCACCAGCGCCGAGGGGCCGGGCCTCCGGCTGACGCCCGAGGGCTTCGCCCGCCGCATCGCGTCGATCGCCGCCCCTTCCATCGGCGAAGACCAAGTGCCGCCCGAGACGGTGTGCAACCTGTTCATGGACTTCGAGACGTTCGGCGAGCACCAGTGGCGCGACACCGGCATCCTGAGGTTCCTGGAAGAGCTCCCGGGAGCGGTACTCGCCGCGGGCCAGCGGTTCCTCACGCCGCGGGAGACGATCGACGAGGTCGAGCCGGCCGACACGTTCGACTGCCCCCAGTCGATCAGCTGGGCCGACAGCGAACGCGACCTCTCCGCGTGGGTGGGCAACGCGATGCAGTCGTCGGCGATGAACGAGCTCTACCGCCTCCGCGACGGGGCGAAGGCGAGTTTCGACCGCGACGAAGACATCTACCGCGACTGGCGTCGGCTCTCGACGTCGGATCATTTTTATTACATGTGCACCAAGTACTACGCCGACGCCGAGGTGCACCAGTACTTCAGCCCGTACGAGTCGCCTTACGACGGCTACATCAACTTCATGAACGTGCTGGACCACCTGCGGTCGCGCGTCGAGGCGGGGGCGGTGGGCAACCCGGGGTGAAGTCAGTCCGACGCGGCCCCCGCGAGCGCCAACTCCTTGGCGATCCGGTCGAGCACCCCCGGCAGCAGCAGGAACGAGGTGTAGTGGTTGCCGGGCATCCACACCAGGTGCTCGTCGTCGAGCCCGATGGCGTCGGCGAGGCGGCGGGCGTTCTCGGCGGGGACCACCAGGTCGTCCCGGGCGTTGAACATCCACGTCGTCTGGGCGTCGAGGCGCGGGGCCAACCGCAGCGGCTCGACGGGCTCGAAGAGGGCCCGGAGCTTGTCGCCGGTGTAGCCGTAGTGCGCCAGGGCCCGGCGGACGTGGAACGCGTCTTTGGTGCCGCGTTCGAGGATGTCGACGCCGTCGCCGCCGGAGAGGTAGAGGAACGTCTGGCTGAAGCAGCCGTCGAGCGCCGCGGCGGAGGCGGCGACGAAGCTGCCGAGGCTCGTGCCCTGGATGGCGACGGTCGGCCCGGCGCCGCCGTGGTTCACGCCCCTTGCGGCCGAAAGCACCGATCGGATCACGTCGAACGCCCGTCGGCAGTCCGTCACCGCCTGGGCCCCACGGATCAGCGTCGTCGCCCCCGTGAACCGCCGCTCGGCCCCTACCCGGCTGGCGTACCCCGGCAACTCGATCACGAACGCGTCCACCCCCCGCTGACGCAGCCCCCGGGCCAGGAACGTCGCCACCGGCATGTCCGGGTGCAGCGTGTGCACCAACAACACCCCCGCCCCCGGAATGTCTCCCGGCACCGCCGCCTGGCGGGCTCGATACCACCGCAGCACGACCGTATCCAGCACCGGGTCGCCGCTGGGCAGCGGCGAGGCGAACCGCAGCTCCGCGTCGTAGTCCCGCCCCGGCGTCGCCGTCACCGAAAACGAAAACGCCCCCGCGTCCCACCGCAAGACCTCCGGCGCTCGGGCCACCGAATCGTGTGTCTCGTGTTCCGTCGCTCCCGCCGCCTCGGCCCACCCCGGCAACGCCGGGCTCCCGGTCGCCGCCACCAAGACCCAAACCAACACGTCCCGTAAACCGATCGACATCACGAAAGTATATCGGTCGCCGGGGTCGCTCAGATTCCGTGAGGCCACCGGGCCGTGGGGTTCTGTGGTGCGATGGAGTATTTCCCGGGGCCTAGACCCGGTCGAACGCGCTGCCCGCCGGCTTGTCGGCCCCGCAGTAGATGCACCGCAGGTGCCGCTCGGACATCGGCCGATCGCACGCCCCGCACTTGACCACCCCCGCCTTCCCCGCTTTGCCGTCGGCCTGGCCGTCCATCAGGTCGATCGTCTGCACCCGCTCCAGCAGGTCGGCCTCGGTCAGGTCGGTCTTGTCCTGGATCAGCGACCACATCGCCATGCATACCAGCGACAGCCGCTCGAAGCGGTCTTCGAGGAACTGCACGTCCCGGGCCGTCCGCCGGGACTCGGTCCGGGCTTCGCCGCTCATCGACGCCGAGGCCGACGCCGATTGGGCCCGGGCGTATCCGAACATCGCGGCCGATCCGATCATGACGAGTCTCCTTTCGAGGGGTGGGGGGATCACACATCCGGACGGCGTGCCGGGATCGACACGGCCCGGCACCGCTTACGTTTCAATTCCCATTGTCGCCGCTCGTCCGCTCCCCGTCTTGCGAAAACCCGACCGAGCCTTCGTGGTTCCGGGCCAGACCGAGACAACCCGAAGTGGCCCCCCTGTTTTTCCGGAAGTTATTCACTCGATTCTCATCCGAACCACACACCCCGCTCACAACCTCCGTCGATAAAGCTGCGCCAAGGACAGGGTTCGCCCCGCCAAAGCCCCGGCCACGGACGGCCGGACCCCGCCGTGGAGCACCGGATGACGCTCGACTACCGCACCGTCTTCATCAGCGACACCCACCTCGGCAGCCGCGGCTGCCAGGCCGACGCCCTCTCGAAGTTCATCAAGTACGTCCGCTGCGACCGCCTCTACCTCGTCGGCGACATCGTCGACATGTGGCGGCTCAAGCAGCGCTGGTACTGGCCCGGCGAGCACAACAACGTCCTCCGCCGCATCCTCAACCAGACCAAGCACCACACCGACGTCGTCTTCGTCCCCGGCAACCACGACGAAGCCGCCCGTCAGTTCCTCCACTCCGACTTCGGCGGCATCCGCGTCCTGCCCTACGCCGTCCACCCCACCGCCGACGGCCGACGCCTCCTGGTCATCCACGGCGACCAGTTCGACCTCGTCGTCAAACACTCCCGCTTCGTCTCCGTGCTCGGCGGCAAGGCCTACGAAGCCCTCATCGCCTTCAACCGCCGCTACAACGCCGCCCGCCGCCTGCTCGGCCTGCCCTACCAGTCCCTCTCCAAATCCATCAAGGGCAAGGTCAAGTCCGCCTGCATGTTCATCTCCAAGTTCGAAGAAACCCTCGCCCACGAGGCCGAACGACGCGGCCTCGACGGCGTCGTCTGCGGCCACATCCACGAACCCGCCGCCAACCTCCCGGACCCCGAAGCCGGCCGCGACACCGCGTACTTCAACTGTGGTGACTGGGTCGAGTCCTGCACCGCCCTCGTCGAACACCACGACGGCCGCATGGAAGTTATCGACGGCGTCGCCGCCGTGGACGCTATGCTGGCCCGGTCCCAGCAGGCCGTCGGCCAGCCCGACCCGCCCCCGCTCCGAGAGCTGCTCCGCAGCGACCGCGGCCTCGAACCCGCAGACCAATGGCGCGTCACCCTCGGATCACCCCCCGGAAGTCTGCCCGGAAGCCTGCGGACCCGCCGACGCCGCACGGCCCCGGTGAGCTCGGACGCATGAAAATCGCTTTGCTCACCGACGCCTGGGAGCCCCAGGTCAACGGCGTCGTCCGCACCTGGCAGCACGTCATCGAAGAAGCCGAGCAGCTCGGCCACGAATTCACCGTGATCCACCCGGGCCTGTTCCGCACCGTCGGCGCCCCCAAGTACCCCGAGATCCGCCTCGCCGTCTGGCCCTACCGCACCACCAACCGCACCCTCGACGACTTCGCCCCCGACGCGATCCACGTCGCCACCGAGGGCCCCATCGGCCGCGCCGGCCGACGCTACTGCCTCAAACGCAAGCTCCCCTTCACCACCAGCTACCACACCCAGTTCCCCCACTACCTCAAGGCCTACTTCGGCATCCCCGTCTGGGCCACCTACAAGTTCATCCGCTGGTTCCACGGCCCCGCCGAGGCGACGCTGGCCCCCACGAAAACCGTCGTCGACGAGTTGCACACCAACGGCCTGCCCAAGGCCAAGACCTGGTCCCGCGGCGCCAACACCACCCTCTTCCGGCCGCAGGACAAGACCCTGCTTACCGACCTCCCCCGCCCGATCTTCCTCTACGCCGGCCGCGTCGCCGTCGAGAAGAACATCGAAGCCTTCCTCCAGCTCGACCTCCCCGGCACCAAGGTCGTCGTCGGCGACGGCCCCGCCAAGCCCAAACTCGAAAAGCAATTCCCGAACGTCCATTGGGCCGGCTACCAGTTCGGCGAAGACCTCGCCCTGCACTACGCCTCCGCCGACGTCTTCGTCTTCCCCAGCCTCACCGACACCTTCGGCGTCGTCATGCTCGAAGCCAACGCCTCGGGCCTCCCCGTCGCCGCCTACCCCGTCACCGGCCCCATCGACGTGGTCAAGGAGGGCGTCACCGGCTGCCTCAACCACGACCTCCGCCAGGCCTGCCTCGACGCGATCGACCTGACCCCTCAGGACTGCCGCGACTTTGCCCTCGCCAACAGCTGGGGCCGCTGCGCCGAGATCGTCCTCGAAACGGTCCGACGCATCGAACGTTTCGACGCCGAACAGCCGACCGTCGCGGCGTCGGCGTGATCCAGAATCTCAATCTACGCAGCGACACTCAAGCCATGTTGGCTTGACAGAGATACTTAGCGACACCACCCGTTAGATGTCTGCACGGGTTTTAAGAAACGCGAGATACTTCGGGTCTTGCTCGCGGAAGACTTCCTCTGCATCCCCGATATATGCCCGCATTAATTCGTCAGCGGCTCGATCGAAATCGTTCATTTCGTATCTGCACTGCCCAAGTCGCAAATGGATATATGGGTTACCCAAACCCTCTGTCGAAAACACGGCTTTGTGAAAATGTTCATCAGCTTCGTCGTACTGAGTCATGTAGAAGTAGGCATCACCTATCGCCGTATATATCCACATTGCGGCTGAATATTCATATTTTGGCTCAGGAATAAGTGCTAACGCTTGCTTGTATTTGTCAAGGGCCATATCGAGTGCTTGGCCCTCAAGAAGCTCATCACCTTCGCGGCAAAGCTCAACAATCTGCTGATGGACTTCGGTATCCAGCATGAAGTAAGCCCCCTAGTACTGAGATTTTCTAATCGTAATAATTCGGCTAGAGCACATTACCAAGCAACAACCCCGCCACCACCACCGCGATCGCGATGCGGTAGTAGCCGAAGATCTCCATGCCGTGCTTCTTGAGGTAAGCGACCATCCACGTCACCGCGAGCACCGCCGAGCCCCACGCGGCGACGCTGCCGATGAGCATGTTCACCCAGCCGTACTCCCGGATCATCAGCGAGACCAGCAGCACCTCCGTCGGCTCGCCGTGGACCACCACCACGGCCGTGTCGAGCACCGCCTTGTACACCGTCGCCGCGCACAGCGTGATCACGCCCAACAGGAAGCTGAACTCCACCGCCGCCGCCAGCGACATCCCCACCAGCACCCCGCCGACGATCGTCACCAGCGACCGGCTCGTGCCCGGCCACATCGCCACACACTGGATCAGCCCCACCATCAACGCCATCCGCGCGGTCATGTGCGCCAGGTCTTTCCCGGCGTGGTCGTCGCCGACCTGGCGTTTCTTCCAGAACACCGTCGCCAGGATCGCGACGCCGCCGACGAACCACGCCACCACGATCGGCCAAGGACCGAACAGCTTGGCTTCGATCCAGTCGTCCAGCAGCAGCCCCACCACCGCCGCCGGCACGAACGCCACCAGGATGTTCCGCCCCACCCCATACCCCGCCTCGTCGCCGGCGCCTAACCCGACCTTCCCCGCCCAGCCGACCGCCACCTGCCGCACCCGCCGCCAGTACAGCCCCAGCACCGCCAGGATCGCCCCCGCCTGGATGCAGATCGCGTACGCGTTCGCCGCCGCCCGGGCCTGCTCCGACTCCGTGCCGATGCCCAGCAGGCTCTGCACGACCAGCAGGTGACCCGTCGAGCTCACCGGCAAGTACTCGGTCAAACCCTCCACCACGCCCAGGATGATCGCCTGCCACCAGGTCACGCACACAGTCTCCTACGCCCGCCGACCGGGGCGAGCGGCGGAGAGATTACCATCGACCGGGGGCCCTGCAGCGAGCTAACGACGAATTTACCGATGGCCCGGGGCTTGAACCCCCGAGATCTCAGACTATCATTCCATCCGGATAAACGGATATAAAAATGAGCCTCTTCACCCGACAACTCCAAAAACGCGTCCTGTTCCTCGACGGGGCCATGGGCACCTCGATCCACAACCTCGAGGGCCTCGAGCTCGAACGCGATTACCTCGGCCGCGAGAACTGCACCGAGGTCCTCCTGCTCACCCGACCCGAAGTTATCCGCGGCATCCACGAGACCTTCCTCGCCGCCGGCTCCGACGCCGTCGAGACCGACTCGTTCAACGCCCAGCTCCACACCATGGAAGACCAGGACCTGGTCGACCGCGTCTACGAGCTCAACGTCCTCGCCGCCCGCACCGCCCGCGAGGCCTGCGACCAGTACGCCACCCCCGAACGCCCCCGCTTCGTCGTCGGCTCCATGGGCCCGGGCACCAAGCTCGTCACCCTCGGCAACATCGGCTGGGACGAGATGCTCCGCTCCTACGAGGAACAGGTCCGCGGCCTCCTCGACGGCGGGGCCGACGTCCTGCTTCTCGAAACCGCCCAGGACATCCTCCAGATCAAGTGCGCCCTCAACGCCGCCCTCAACGTCCTTAACGACCGCGGCCTCAAGCCCGACACCGGGTCGCCCGAGACCGTGAACGATGACAAGGCCATTCCGATCATGGTGCAGGTCACCATCGAGCAGTTCGGCACCACCCTCGTCGGCACCGACATGCCCGGCGTCGTCGCCGCCCTCCGCGACTACCCCATCGTCTCCCTCGGCATGAACTGCGCTACCGGCCCCGTCGAGATGGCCGAGCACGTCGGCTACCTCGGCAAACACTGGGACCGCGGCATCAGCCTCCTGCCCAACGCCGGCCTCCCCACCCTCGTCGAAGGCAAGACCGTCTTCCCCCTCCCCCCGGAACCCTTCGCCCTGAAGATGGCCGACTTCGTGAACTCGGCCGGGCTCAACGTCGTCGGCGGCTGCTGCGGCACCACCCCGGAACATATCGCGGCGCTGGTGAAGCACGTCGGCGAAGACACGCCCCCCGCCCGCGTCGACAAGAAGCCCTGGAAACCCCAGATCGCTTCGCTCATGGGCAGCGTCGACTACCGCCAGGACAACTCGATCCTCAACGTCGGCGAACGCACCAACGCCTCGGGCTCCCGCAAGTTCAAGAGACTCCTCGAAGAAGAAAACTGGGACGAGATCATGTCCCTCGCCAAGGAGATGGTCCGCGAGGGCTCGCACGTCATCGACGTCAACGTCGACTACGCCGGCCGCGACAACGCCGCCGACATGCAGAAGATCGTCGGGTTGCTCGTCCAGCAGGTCAACGCCCCGCTCATGCTCGACTCGACCCAGCCCGCCACCATCGAGGCCGGGCTCAAGGCCGCCGGCGGCAAGTGCCTCATCAACTCCGCCAACCTCGAAGACGGCGAAGAGAAGTTCGCCGTCATGTGCCGCCTCGCCAAGAAATACGGCGCCGGCCTCGTCCTCGGCACCATCGACGAAGACCCCGAAGAAGCGATGGCCCGCACCCGCGAACGCAAGCTCGCCATCGCCGAACGCATGTACGACCTCGCCGTCAACACCCACGGCCTGGCCGAAGAAGACCTCGTGTTCGACCCGCTCGTCCTGCCCGTCTCCACCGGCATGGAGCAGGACAAACGCTCCGGCCTCGAGACCAT
>JBCBSA010000009.1:0-19720 GCA_039819425.1 Planctomycetota bacterium | reverse complement strand
GGAACAACGCCGTCCGCACCGTCGCCCGCGCCTCGACGTCGATCACCAGCGGCGCCACCACCTGCCCGACCATCGACGCGATCACCGTGATCGTCAGGATCACCGCGTTGGCCGACTGCAGCTGGCTCCGCGGCATCAGGTCCGGCACGATCGCGTTCCGCACCGGATTGAACGACGCGGCGCAGCAGCCGATCGCCGTCAGCAGCGCAAGCACCTTCCACTTCTGGTCCTCCGGCAGCGCCGCCTGCGCGTCGACCAGCGGGATCATCGTCGCCGCCAACAGCAGCAGCCCCGCCCGCGCCTCGTCGCAGAACATCAGCATCCACTTGCGCGGCAGGTGGTCGGCTAACCAGCCCACGCCCAGGCTCAGCAGCACATACGGCAGCACGAAAAAGAACTGCGTCTGCGAATTGATGCTCGCCGACCCCGCCGATGCCCCGAACGCCCCGAGCAGCGCCAACGCCGAGGACATGATCATCCGGTCGCCGAACCCGCTCGCCGCGGTGCTCGTCCACATCAGCACGAAGTTGCGGTTACGCCACAGCGGCGTGAGCGGCCGGCGAGACATGGGACCCGCGTCCTCGGCGACGGGGGGAGATGAGCGTTCAGCTGCGGAAACTTCCGGCGGCGGGGGACTGGAACCATCCGGGGGCATATGCGGCAGTGTAACGCCGCGGCGCAACGCTACCCACGGCCGCCGACCGCTCCCGTCCATACCCCTCCCGCCAGCTGTCGCCCCTGTGATACGCTTATCCCATCATGTCTACACCCCTTTCGCTATCTGTTTACTGCCTGCTCATCATCGCCGCCTCCGTCGCCGGCGGGCTGGTGCCGCTGCTCGTTCGGCTGACCCACACCCGGCTCCAACTGGCCATCAGCCTCGCCGCCGGGTTCATGCTCGGCGTCGCGGTTCTGCACATGATCCCCCACGCCCTGTACGACCTGGCACCCGCCGCCGCGATGCTCTGGGTCCTGGCCGGGTTCCTGTTCATGTTCTTCCTCGAACGCTTCTTCAGCTTCCACAGCCACGAGGTCGCCGAACTCGACGATCAGGGCCAGGTCCTTACCCCCGCCGCCGACCTGCCCGCCCACGAGCCGCACGACCACGCCGCCCACCACGGCCACGCCCACCCGCACGGGATGCACGGCCCCACCCCCGCCAACAAGCTCTCCTGGACCGGTGCCGCCCTCGGGCTCACGCTCCACAGCCTCATCGCCGGCATCGCTCTGGGCTCGGCCGTCCTCGCCGAAACCGGCGGCGACCACGGCCCCGCCCTCGCCGGGCTCGCCGTGTTCCTGGTCATCGTCCTCCACAAGCCGCTGGATTCGCTCACCGTCATCACCCTCACCGCCGCCGCCGGCCTCTGCCGCACCCGACGCCACGTGATCAACGGCCTGTTCGCGCTCGCCGTCCCCGCGGGGGTCGCCCTGCTGATCCTGGGCGTCGACCGCACCGCCCTCGCCGACTCCGGCACGCTCGTCGCCGCCGCCCTCGCCTTCTCCGCCGGCACGTTCCTCTGCGTCTCGCTGTCCGACCTGCTCCCGGAGCTCCACTTCCACAGCCACGACCGCGGCAAGCTCTCCGCCGCCCTGCTCCTGGGCGTCGGACTCGCCATCGCCGTCGCCCGGGCCGAACACGCCCTCCACGACCACGACCACCACGGCCACGCCCCCGGAAGCGGCCACGACCACGCCGATCACCAAGACCAAAACCCTCACGGTCACGACCACCCGGACCACGATGAACACGCCGGGCACGACCACGACGAATCCCAGCCCCCCTCCTCCCCTCCCCCACCACAACCTTCCCATCACGACCACAGCGGTCACGACCATGGCGACCACGCCGGACACGGCCACGACCACCACTGACCCACAACAGCGCACCAACTTCACGTTTAGCGGGTGACGCGCAGCGTCCCTCGGCCCATCGCCGCGCCCGGAAAGGGCGGCTGCGCCGCACCCGCTAAACGTAAAACGGGGACGGCGGTCTAAAACCGCCCGTCAATCCTTGGGCGGGTTCGCCGCGGCCCGCTGCAACTCCGCGGCCAGACGCGAAAGGTGCTGGGCGAGGTTCGACGCCGTGGTGAAGTTCATCACGACCCGATGCGACACATCGAACCGAAAAGACACCGGCGTCTCGCCTTCACCGTCTTTGCCCAGCGGCGCATCGCCCCGCTGCCGGTTGATCCCGAGTTCCAGAAACACCTCGCCCTGGCCGACGTTCGTCCGGAACGCGTTGGCGTACACGTTTTCGGCCTTGGCGTCGTTCACCTCGATACGGACCTGCCGCGACCCCGGCTCCGACGGTTGGTTCGGCGACGGCGGATCGACTTCAGACATGGCTCAACTCCCAATGAAATGGCACCGGAAATCCGGAAAAAACAAAACACGTCAACGCCCTAGCTCGTCCCGTCCCCCGCCAACGGGCTATACCGCGATCCCGCCAACGGCACCTTCCGGTTCACCGGCGGCCCCGCCGGCATCCGCGGGGCGACGAACACGCCCACGCCGATCAACGCCAGGTTCGCCGACAGGTACCACAGCTTCGGCATCGCCGGGTCGATCAGCACGATCAGCCCCGACAACAACAGCATCAGCAGCATCAGCGGGATCAGCCCCCGCCAAGCCAGCTTCATCAACTGGTCGAACCGCAGCCGCGGCAGCGTCCACCGCACCCACATCATGATGAATAGCAGCAAAAACACCTTCGCCGCAAACACCCCGAACTTCAGCAGCACGATCGCCGCCCCGCCCAGTAACCCCGCCTCGTTCACCCGCGGCAACACTTCGACGAACGGCAGCAGGTCCCACCCCCCGAGAAACAGCACGCAGAAGAACGCCGACCCCGCGATCATGTGCATGTACTCGCCCAGGAAAAACAGCGCCCACTTCATCGACGAAAACTCGGTGTGGAACCCCCCCACCAGTTCCTGCTCCGTCTCGGCCAGGTCGAACGGCGCCCGGTTGCACTCGGCCAGGACGCACGTAAAGAAGATCACCGCCAGCATCGGGTGGATAAAGATCCCCCACGCCCCGTCCGACCCGCTCCCCGCCTGCAGGTTCGTCAACAGCTGCACGTCCACCGTGTGGAACGTCAGGATCACGATCAGCACGCACAGCCCCATCGGGATCTCGTAGCTGACCATCTGCGCCGTCGCCCGCAGCCCGCCGAGGAACGAGTACTTGTTGTTCGAGGCGTAAGCCCCGACCACGATGCCGTACACCGCCAGCGAGCTCACCGCCAGGATGTAGATCACCCCGATCTGCACCGGAGCGACCGCCACGCTCACCAGCCCCGGCTGCGCCAGCTGCCACCCGAAAATCGACAGCCCCGGAAAGTCCCACAGCCCCCCCCACGGGATCACCGCCCAGCCGATCAGCGCCGGGATCACCGCCAACGCCGGCGCCGCCATGAACAATGCCTTGTCCACGTTCGGCGGCGTGTAGTCCTCTTTCACGAACAGCTTCAGCCCGTCCGCCAACGCCTGGCCCAACCCTAGGTGCTTGCGGTCCTTGAACAGCCCGTACACCCCCAGCTTCTTCCACAGGTCGTCCAGCCCGAACGAAAAGTTCGTCCGGTTCGGCCCCGTCCGGTCCTGCACCCACGACGCCGTCTTCCGCTCCAGCAGGATCAGATACGCCGTCGACAAAAGCATCGTGTGCAACACGACGAGGATCACCAGGGCGCTGACGAAGAATTGGGCGCTGACCATTGAGTTTGATTGACGGACGATTGGGGAGGATGGATGACGACCGCGGTCCAACGCCGCGGCCCCAAGTTTATCGCCGCACAGCCGAACCGTACAATCACCACGCGATCAGACCACCGCAGGGAAGCGTTGTGCCCTCACCCCATCCAAAAACCACCGACGAAACGCTGAAGGAAACCTTCGAAGCGATCGTCATCGCCCTCATCCTCGCCTTCATCTTCCGCGCCTACGTCGTCGAAGCCTTCGTCATCCCCACCGGGTCGATGGCCCCGACGCTGTTGGGCCAGCACGTGCCGGTCCGCTGCTCGCAGTGCGGCTACCGGTGGGCCGTGGACCAGTCGGGGCGAGCGGCGGTCGACCGCGGCGGGCTCCGTCGGCCGTGCCCGATGTGCGCCTTCCCCCAGGAGGTTCCGCCCAACACGCCCACCCGGTCGGGCGACCGCCTCTTGGTACAGAAGTACGTCTACCAACTCGCCGAGCCCGCCCGCTGGGACGTCGTCGTCTTCCGCAACCCCCAAGCCTTCAACGACGACGGCACGCCCGGCCCCAAAACCAATTACATCAAGCGCCTCGTCGGCCTGCCCAACGAAGCCCTGCAGATCGTCGACGGCAACGTCCACGTCCGCCCCCTCGACGGCACCGACGCCGACTGGACCATCGCCCGCAAGACCGACCCCACGGCCAACCGCCACTGGGAAAAGATCCAGCGCGCCGCCTGGCAACCGATCTACCACAGCCGCTACGTCCCGCTCGACCACGGCCTCGGCCTCATCCGCAACGACGCCTGGACCTGCCCTTGGCAACCGACCGCCGCCACCGCCGGCCGGTGGGACCTGGGCAACCCCAACGACGGCTGGAACCGCAGCTACCGTCTGATCCAGGGCCACGGCGGCGAAAGCGCGTCGGGCGAGTTGACGTTCCGCTGGGCCGGCTACCACGACCGCGGCACCCGCTACCCTTACAACGGCACCGTCTCCGACCGCGGCGTCGTCCGCCGCCAGCCCATCGAAGACGTCCGCCTCGCCGCCACCATCGCGCCCGACACCCGGGAAGCCGCGGCCGAGCTGCGCCTGACCACCCGCTTCGAAGACACGCCCGAGCCTGTCGTCCTCCGCCTCGACGGCAACGGCAAACTCTCGCTGATGCGGCCCCAAGCTGACGAGGGCCGACAGGTCCTCGCCACCGCCACCGGCGTCGGCAACGGCTCGGCCACCCGCCTCGAACTTTGGGTCGTCGATCAGGAAATCCTCGCCTGGGTGGACGGCCGACTCGCATTCCGCCACGCGATCGACTTGACCTGGGATCAGATCCTCCAACGCCCCGCGCCCGCGGACCGGCCCGACGTGTCCATCCGCGTTGACGGCGGCCCGGTCACGCTCCACGCCGTCGAGCTCGACCGCGACTGGGCCTACACCCCCGCCCTCAGCAGCGACCGCCGCAACGCCCCCTTCGGCGCGATGCGACGCTCAGCCAACGGCAAACTCGTTGAGCCCCCGCCCATCCGCGTCCGCCCCGGCCGGTACTTCGTGCTCGGCGACAACAGCCCCATCAGCAGCGACGGCCGGTTCTGGAACGAGGCCGACCCGTGGATCCAGCGCCGCATGCTCCCCGAAGCCAACGATTGGCAGCCCCAGCCCGGCTACCCGTTCGTCCGCGACTACGCCCAGGTCGTGCCGCGTGGCCTGATGGTTGGCCGAGCGTTTTTCATCTACTTCCCCGCCCCCTACGCCGTCCGCCGCGGCGGGGTCCAGATGCTGCCGAACTTCGGCGACATGCGGTTCGTCCACTGAGCCGGCCTTCGCAGCCTCAAAGTGTTAATTGACGATGAGTTGCTCGCCGTTGTGAGACGCTTATCCACAACGATTCCGGACGCGTGCCTCCCACTGGTCACTCTGTTAAGAGACCACCAAACCAGCCAAAATGTCCATTCAACCAAGCTTTGATTTATTTGTAAATTTCTGATTTTATTAGATTAATATTCACGGTTGAAGGGTTTTCGCAAAATCCGCTGCCGCATATGTCCATGATTTCTGAAATAGCCTGTTCGTGACCGCACATCCGAGCCGAGTCTTGCACACTTTTTCCGCAGACCTTCGGGATAGCCCCGCGACTCACCCCAAACGCCCGATCGACACGGCGTTATGATGCCGAAATGAGCGAATCCGACGCCTCCGACCTGGTCATGCGGCACGTCATCGCCGCCCTCGTCACCAACGAACCGGGCGTCCTCGCCCAGGTCGCCGGGATGTTCGCCGCCCGCGGCTTCAACATCGATTCGCTCGTCGTCGGGCGGACCGAAAACCCCGAACTGTCGCGGATGACCATCGTCGTCATGGGCGACTCGGCCGTCCTCGAACAGGTCCGCAAGCAGCTCCAGAAGCTCGTCCCCGTGGTCAAGGTCGTCGACTACCAAGACGTCGCGTACGTCGACCGCGACCTCGTGCTGGTGCAGGTCTCGACCAAGAGCGAACGGGGCGACGCCGACAAACGGGAGGAGATCATCACGCTGGCGAATCTATTCCGTGCCAAGATCGTAGACGTGGCGTCCGACCAGGTGATGATCGAGATGGCCGGCAGCGAAGAAAAGCTGGCCGCGTTCCTCGAACTGCTCGAGCCCTACGGCATCATCGAGTTAGCCCGCACCGGCGTGATCGCGATGCGTCGCGGCGGTAACAGCGCGTTCCGCCGCGTAGCGCTGGCCAAGGCCGCGGCCGCCTCCGCCGCCGACGGCCCCGGCATCGACGCCAGCGACCTGCCGCCGGGTTGACCGGTCACGACTCATTGAGCCCCAGGTCAATGACCCGGGCCTCTCCCCGGCAACTCGCCGGGGGCCAGCCAACCGGAAGCCAGATAGCCAAGCGTCAAAGACAACCCAGCCACGGCTGGCTAACGGCCCCCGTCGCCAAAGGCTTTACACTGAGGCGATGCTCAAGGGCATCCGTATCAGCCTCGCCAACAAGTGTCAGCTGCTCTTCGGCCTGGCCGTGGTGTTGGTGATGACCGCGGCGCTGACGGTCGTCGGCTGGCGGATGCAGACGCTGGTCGAACGCGGGCCCCAGCGGCGGGCCCAGGACTTGGCCGAGATGTGGCTCGCCGGGCAGATCGCCTTCGGTGAACCGGTGCAGCGCATCGAGGGCGACGACGCGCCCGGGTTCGAGGCCGGTGTCGTGTTGAGCCTGGTCGAAGAAGACGACTTCGCCGAGGCGGCCGAGGACGACCCGTTCTTGCGGCGGTCGATCGAGCGGTTCGACCAGCTGCCGGGGGTGCTGGACCTGTTCGAGTCGCGGCGCGACGACGACGGCCGGCTGGACTTCCGCTACGCCCGGGCCGTCCGCGCTTCCGACCGCGCCCGCATGGACGGCGCGTTCGACGCCCGGCTCGACGCCGCGGGCCTCGCCGACCCGCTGCGCGGCGTGCTGCTGGTTCGGCTGCGTGACCAAGAGGCCCGCCTCCAGCAGACGCTCAACCGCATCTACATCGTCGCCGCCGGGCTCTTCGCCGGGCTGCTAGCGATCGCGGTGTTTTACTACATCACCACGCGGATCATCCTTTCGCCGGTCCGCGTGCTGCGCGGCTACGCCGAGCGCGTCTCCGAGGGCGACCTGCTCATCCGCAGCGACATCAACACCGGCGACGAGTTCGAGCAGCTCTCGGACATGTTCAACACCATGCTCGAAAGCCTGAAGGCCAACCGCGACGAGCTCGAATCCGCCAACCAGACCCTCGACCTCAAGCTCATCGACATGGCCGAGTCCAACGTCGCCCTCTTCGAGGCCAACAAGGTCAAGGGCGAGTTCCTCGCCAACGTCTCGCACGAGCTGCGGACCCCGCTGAACTCGATCATCGGGTTCGCCGAGGTGCTCCAAGAGACGCTCGCCGACCGCACCGGGCCGATAGACGAAAAACGCAAGCGCTACGCCTCGAACATTATCGTGAGTAGCCGCCGCCTGCTCGAACTCATCAACGACCTCTTAGACATCGCCAAGATCGAGGCGGGCAAGATGACGATCCGCGTCGCCCCGGTGTCGATCACCGACACGCTCGAAGGCCTGGTCACGCTGATCCGGCCGCAGGCCGAGAAAAAAGGCGTGCGGGTGTTCGTCGAGGTCTCGCCCCGACTGCCGCTGGTGGCGACCGACGCGGGCAAGCTGCAGCAGATCGTGTTCAACTTCCTGGCCAACGCCGTGAAGTTCACGCCCGTCGGCGGGACGGTGACGCTGCGGGCTCAGTCGGACACCCCGGAGACGCCCGACCCCGGCGACGCAACGCGGGTGCGGATCGCCGTGGCCGACACCGGGCCGGGCATCTCCGCCGAGGACCAGCGGCGGATCTTCGACAAGTTCACCCAACTCGACCCCGGCGTCACCAAGACACATGGCGGCACGGGCCTGGGGCTGACCATCGCCAAAGAGTTAGCCGACATGCTGGGCGCCAAGATCGTCGTCGAGTCGTCGCCCGGCCGCGGCGCGACGTTCAGCCTGTCGCTACCGGTCGACGCCCCCGGGATGCCGGAAGACGCCGAAAGCGCAGACGACACCGCGGCCGGCGACCCGCAACTCGCCGCCTCCGCTTCGCCGCCCGAATGAAGCTCGAATTACGGGTGGGGGCCTCGAGAGGGGCGTACAATCTGAAGCATGTCTGCTTTATCCACGCTTCTCGTGCTCGCTCAGGGCGCACCCGCCCCGGCCGGCCCGCCGGTGGGCGGCGAAGGGGTCTGGCTGATCTGGGCGGCGGTGCTCCTGGCCGCGGCGGTGGCTTTGTTTTTCGTCGAGGTGTTCTTGCCCACCGGCGGGATCGTGGGCGCGGCGTCGGGGCTGGCGGCGGTGGCGGGGGTGATCTTCCTGTTCCGGGTCGACACGACGCTGGGGCTGGTCGGCGCGACGGTGTGCCTCTGCCTCCTGCCGTTCGCGGTGGTGTTCGCGCTCAAGCTCTGGCCCAACACGCCGTTCGCCAAGTGGGTGACGCTGGAAGACCAGCAGCAGGCCCTGACGCAGACCGCCGGCGGCGAGCCCTCGCTGAGGCCCGACGCCGGCGCTCAACCCGCACCGCAGGTCGGCGACACCGGCAAAACGCTGACGCCGCTCCACCCGGTTGGCACCTGCCTGATCCGCGGACGCCGGGAGGAGTGCCTGTCCCACCGCGGCACGATCGACGCCGGCGTCGCCGTGCGGGTGAAGCGGGTCGATGGGAGCGAGGTCTACGTCGAAGCGGCCGAGTGAGTCGTAAGCCACGCTTTCGACGTGAACCCGGCAAAAGAAAAGCCCACGTTCGGCGAACGCGGACTCTTGGGTCTTTGTGCGGACAGGGGTAGGCGAGTTAACGCTTCGAGAACTGGAACCGACGGCGGGCGCCGCGTTGGCCGTATTTTTTGCGTTCGACCTCGCGGGGGTCGCGGGTCATGAAGCCGTGGTCGCGGAGGGTCTGTTCGAGGGCGGGGTCGTAGCCGACGAGCGCCCGCGCTACGCCCAGCAAGATGGCTTCGGCCTGGCCGGTGATACCGCCGCCGTTGGTGGTGACGAAGACGTCGAGGTTGCCCAGCGTGCCGGTCGCTTCGAGCGGGGCGAGGCAGGCGTTGCGGTGCTGCGGCTCGCTGAAGAACTCATCGACCGTCTTGTTCTTGGCCTTGGGGCCGGAGACGACGACCTTGCCCTGGCCCTTCTCGGCGGGCTTGACCCTGACGCGGGCCACGGCGGTCTTGCGGCGGCCGGTGCCCCAGACGAAGCCTCCCTTGTCGGGCTTGGCGGGGTCACGCAGCGGACGGGGCTGCTCAGTCTGTTCGGCTTCGGCGGCGTCGCCGCCAAGCGGAGAGCTGGCGGCGGTCGGGTCGAGCGTGGCGGTGGCGGTGTCTTCCATGTCTCAGTGTTCCAGCCTTCGAGGCTTAAGCGGTTTGGAGTTCGAGGGTGCGGGGCTGTTGGGCGGCGTGGGGGTGCTCTTCGCCGGCGTAGACGTTCAGCTTCTTCGACATCGCCACGCCCAGCTTGTTCTTGGGCAGCATCCGGCGGACCGACTCTTCGATCAGCCGCTCGGGGTGGGTGGCCAGGACTTGGCGGAAGCTGGTGAGCTTGCGGCCCGAGGGGTGGCCGGAGTAGGACTCGTGGAATTTCTGGTCGAGCTTGTTGCCGGTGACGCGGACCTTCTCGGCGTTGAGCACGATGACGAAGTCGCCGACGTCGTGGTGCGGGGTGTAGGTCGGCTTGTCCTTGCCCATCAGGATCGTGGCGATGCGGGTGGACAGGCGACCCAGGATCTGGTCGGTCGCGTCGACGATGACCCATTCGCGGGGGACGTCGTGGTTCTTGGCGAGGGTGGTTTGGCGATTCATCGGTCGACTTTCAGGAGCTTCCGGGGGCTTCCGGGGGCGGCCGGGGCTATCAAACACGGCTCTAGGGCGGACAACAGCGAGCCCGAAAGTTTACCCAACGTCCCCTCCCTGTCAAACGGCTTGCCATGCCGTGCGAACTCGGGCATAATGCATGGCTCGCCGAAGACCACGGCGGCACCCGATTTACTCCGCCAACCCCAACCCACGTACCCGACCATGGCCAACTCCCCCTCCGCCAAGAAACGCATCCGCCAGAACGCCAAGCACCGCGCCCGCAACCGCTGGATCAAGACCGGTTACCGCACCAAGATCAAGGACTACCGCGAAGCCATCCTCCACGGCAGCGTCGAGGAGGCCGAGACCCAACTCCAGGGCATCTACAAAGCCCTCGACCAGGCCGCGTCCACTCCGGCCCTGCACAAGAACACCGCCTCGCGCTACAAGAGCCGGCTGGCGGCGAAGCTCAACGAGAAGAAGGCTTCGGCCTGATACCGTCAGACTGACTTTTACGGCTGACGCAAACCCCGCTCATCAGCGGGGTTTTTTGTTGAGGCCGCGTCTCGGGCGGACGCTGCGGAGCGTCACCGGCTGATGACGAGCACCGCGGTGTCGGCATCGAGGTTCGGGTCGCCTTCCGGGGGCGGCGGGACGCGGCGGTCGGCGGACGAGTCGAGGTACACCGCCTCGTGGATCGTCACGCCCTTGGCGGCACAGAAGTCTTCGACGTCGGCGAGGCTGGGGAAGCGGCGATTAGGTGTGTTGTACCAGGGGTGGTCGAACTGCCCCTCGGCCCGCGGCGATCGGCCGCGCTCGACGTAGTCGTCCCGCAGGGCCCGGTAGGCGAAGTTCGGGAAGCTGACGATCACCCGCCGGCCGACGCGGAGCATCTCGTCGAACAGCGTCTCGATGTTCTCGACCGCCTGGAGCGTGGCGCTGAGCGTGACCACGTCGAACTGGCCTTCGGCGAAGGCCGGGAGGCCGCGGTTGAGGTCGTAGTCGATGACGTTTAGGCCCCGACGAGCGGCCTCGATGATCTTGGCCTGGGCGACCTCGACGCCGACCAGCCGGTCGTGCCCGCGTCGCCTCAACGCCGACAGCAGCCGGCCGCCGCCGCAGCCCAGGTCCAGCACGCTCGCCCCGGCCGGGATCAGGTCGAGCACGAGTTCGTCGTCGCGGCGCAGTGTGGGGGAGCTGTCGTCGGTGCGGCCGAGCTTGGCGGCGATCAGCGGGCCGTACTGGGCGATCTCGCCCGGCAAGAGGAACGCGTCGTGTCCGGCGTCCGTCGTGATCTCGGCGTACGTCACCGGCTTGTCGAGGTGCGCCAGCGCGTTGACGATCCCCCGGGATTGAGCCGGGGTGAATAACCAGTCGCTGCTGAAGCTCACCACGAGAAAGTCGCACGTCGCCCCGCGCACATTCCGGGGGCCCCGGAAGGTGTCGATCAGCTCGGTCAGATCGCCGCCCAGGTCGAACAGATCCATCGCCGTCGACAGCGTCACGTAGCTGTTGGCGTCGAAGCGTTCGGTGAACTTCTGACCCTGGTGCGCGAGGTAGCTGCCGACGCTGAACCGCTTCTCGAACGCGGTCACGATGTCGCGCGGGGCCAGGCGGTCGGGGTCGAACTTGGCGTCCATCGCCTCGGACGAGAGGTACGTGATGTGCCCGAGCATGCGCGCGATCGCGAGGCCGGTGTCGGGCTGCGACGGTTGGTCGTGGTACCGCCCGCCGTAGAAATGCGGGTCGGACTGGATCGCGTTGCGCCCGATGACGTCGAACGCCAACGCCTGACTCGTCAGCCGCGGCGAAGTCGCCACGGCGATGCACGTCTGCACCCGCTCCGGATACCGCGTCGCCCAGGTCAGCGTCTGGTGCCCACCCAACGACCCCCCCACCACCGCCCACCACCGTGCGATGCCCAGATGGTCCGCCAGCCGTCGCTGGACCTCGACCATGTCACCGACCGTGATAGGCGGGAAGTCGGCCCCGTAGCGCTCGCCCGTCGCCGGATCGATACTGCCGGGTCCCGTCGTGCCGCGGCAGCCGCCGAGCACGTTGCTGCACACCACAAAGAACCGCTCGGTGTCGATCGCGTAGCCGTCGCCCGGGCCGATGAGCCCGTCCCACCAGCCCGGCTTATCGCTCTGATCGTGCTTCGCCGCGTGCGAATCACCGGAGAGCGCGTGACAGATCAAAACCGCGTTGGACGCCTCGGTGTCGAGTTCGCCCCAAGTCTCGTAAGCGCATGTGACTCGGTCTAATTGCCCGCCGAGCGACAGCGGCAGCGGATGGTCGAACGTGAACTGCCGGACATGCGGAAGCTCGTCCGCCGAGCGCCGGTCGTCGGTGCTGGAATAGGCATCGGCCATAACGAACCGGGGCGATCGCGTCACACCGCCGCGGCCGCGGCGATTTCGAGGGCTTGGCTGAGGTCGTCGATGACGTCCCGTAGGTCCTCGATGCCGACGGAGACGCGGACGTACTCGGGGCTGACGCCGGTGCGCTTCTGCTCGTCTTCGGAGAGCTGACTGTGGGTGGTCGAGGCGGGGTGGATGACCAGGGTCTTGGCGTCGCCGATGTTGGCCAGGTGGGAGCAGAGCTTGCAGGCGTTGATGAACTTCTGGCCGGCTTCCTGGCCCCCGCGAATCCCAAAGCCAAGGATCGCCCCGCAGCCGTCCGGGAGGTATTTCTCGGCGTTGGCGTGGTCGGCGTGGGATTCGAGGCCGGGGTAATTCACCCACTCGACGGCGTCGTGGGCCTCGAGGAACTCGGCCACCGCCAGGGCGTTCTCGCAGTGCCGGGGCATCCGCAGGTGCAGCGTTTCGAGGCCCTGCAGGAACAGGAACGCGGCGAACGGCGAGAGGCACGCCCCCGTGTCGCGGAGCCAGTGGGTGCGGATGTGCAGGTTGTAGGCGATGTTGCCCATCGGGCGCAGGTGCTCCTCGAACACCGCGCCGTGGTAGGACGGCGAGGGGGCGCAGAACTCGGGCCATTTCTCGGGCTGATCGGCCCACTTGAAGTTTCCGCTGTCGACGATCGCGCCGCCGATGTGGGTGCCGTGCCCGCCGATGAACTTGGTGGTGGAATAGACGACCACGTCGATGCCGTGGTCGATGGGCCGCAGCAGCATCGGTGTCATCGTGGTGTTGTCGCAGATGACGGGGATCGCGCCATATGGAGCGGAGTGGGCGGCGTCGGCGATCCCTTTGAAATCCGGCACGCCGAGGGCAGGGTTCCCGATGGATTCCATGTAGACGCAGCGGGTGTTCTCGTCGACGAGGCCGTGGATCTCTTCGGGCTTGGACGAATCGAAGAAGCGGACCTCGACGCCGAGTTGTTTGAAGGTCTGGGTGAAGAGGGTCCAGGTGCCGCCGTAGAGCGAAGTGGCGGAGACGATGTTCTGCCCGGCGTGGGCGAGGGTGAGGACGGCGGCGTTGATGGCGGCCTGCCCCGAAGCAAAGGCGAGGCCGGTGACCCCGCCGTCGAGCGCCGCGAGGCGTTTCTCGAGGACGTCGGTCGTCGGGTTCATCAGGCGGGTGTAGATGTTGCCGAACTCGGTCAACCCAAACAGATTGGCGGCGTGGTCGGTGTCGTTGAAGGTGTAGCTGGTGGTGGCGTAGATGGGGACGGCCCGGCTGTTGGTGGCCGAATCGGGCTCCTGACCGGCGTGGAGGGCGAGGGTGCCGGGGCGGAGGTCGGCGGGTGATGAGTCGGCCATGATGGGGTCCTATGCGTTTGGGGTCTGCGGGTCGGCGGTTGCGGTCGAGCCGGACATCGTACCACCGCAGCGGCCTCAGACCGCGAAGTCGAGGTGGTAGTCGGTGAGGCGTTCGGTCAGGAGCGCCGCGGCCTCGGGGGGGGTCGCTTCGTCGGGGAGGTCGGCCTTGGCCAGGAGGTTCCACCGCCGGACGTAGTCCAGGTAATGCGCGGCGACGTCGGGGCCGGATTCGTAGGCACGGCTGAGCTGCAACGCCAAGAAGAACGCGAAGGGGTGCGGGCGACGCCGAAAGCTGATGCGGAACGGCGTGACCGTCGGGTCGCGGCCCTCGGCCCGGATGTTCGCGGCGAACCGCAGCGCCTTGAACGCCACGATCGGGTGCGCCCGGCCGAAGTCCAGGTTCAGGTGCTCCCGCGTCACGCGCACCACGCCGGCGAGCGTGTCGAGCAGGCCCAGGTGCGTGGCCTCGACTTCGTTGTCGAGGAACCAGACCTGGTTCATCGTGACTTCGCGGGTGCCGAAGTAGTCGCCGCGGCTGACGACGGCTTCGACCTTGGCGTCGCCGAGGATGAGGTCCTCGGTCATGTAGCGCTCGGCGAGGGCGCGGTCGTGGTCGCCCGGCGTGTCGGGGCCGCGGAGCAGGTCGATGTCGCGGACCGGGGCGGTGGAGATCGGCAGGCGGAGCGTGCGGGCCAACGCCTTGCGGGCGACGCCACCCTTGAACCCGTAGCCCGGCGGCAGTTCGGGGTAGTCGGCCCGCTCTTCGTCGGTGACGAACAGCCGCACCGTTCGCGGGCCGAGTTCATAGGCCTCGGCCGGTACTTCCAACATCTCAAGAGCCTCCGTCACCGCTTCGCCGGCGGCGGTGGCCCGTGCTTCGGGCGTCGGCGCTGCGGCTGGCGGAGCATCGGTCTCGGCCGTCGGTTTCTTGCGTCGGCGTCCGCGTCGGCGGCGTCTGCCGCCGGGGCCCGCGGCCTGCTCACCGGCATCCCGGGCCAACTCGACCACTTCTGGGGGGACGCCCGCGGGCTCGCCGTCCTGCGAGACGCTGTGGACCCGCAGGGCCGGGCAGTCCTCGGGCCTGGCCGCGTTGGCCCGCAGCGCCTCGATGTCCTCGGCGGTCATGACGACCGTGGGCTTGGGGCGGGGGCCTTTCCGGGGGCGGTTGCGGGGCCGGCTCCGCTTCCGCGGGCGGGGGCGTTTTTTGTGCTCGGGTTGGGGCATGGGCCCTCGTTTTACGCGCCGCCCGCCCGTTTAGCCAACCGTCGGGTTGTCAAAGAGCGAGCCGCTCACGCCCCCACCCGTCCGCTTCGCGGCCGCCGCGGCGGGGTGGTTCGATGGGCGTGGGCCCCCGACCGAGCGGGTGGTGCCGTGGACCCACGGGGTCCCCGACAAGGTGGTGCCCGTGGCGTCGCCGCCGACACGCCGGCGCTCAGCCCGTTTCCTCGGTTCTGTAGGCGATCCGGCCTTGCCTGGTTCCGGGGGACGCCGCACGCCGAGGGTCGTCATAGAGGGGCAGAGCGAAACGGAGGTGCGCACATCTCGGGTCGACCGAGGCGGCGGTGACGGCGTAGGTGTAAGGCAAACATGGGGTTGAAAAATTTTTCGGGGATACGAATTTAGGTGGAGTTTCCGGGTGGTTTCGTGCGCGCAGCGGGCGAAAAAAATGACCCCGCTTTGCGTCTTGGCGGCTTTGCGTGAGGCAAACCGGGTTTCACCCAAAGCCGCGAAGAGCGTCAAGGATCAAGACCGACTTGCGAGGCGGGAGCGGATGTGGTTTTGGATCGTGATCAAGTCGCTGGGCAGGACGTCGTAGCGTTCTTGGCGGTCGTAGAGGTCGGCGAGGTGCGGGGGCAGGTCGGGGCGGACGGCGGTGGCGCGTTCGACGGCGTCGGGGAACTTGGCGGGGTGGGCGGTGCCGAGCACCACCATGCCCCCGGAAATGCCCCCAGAAGTACCCCCGGAAGTACCCCCGGAACTCACTTCTCCGCGTGTCATCACTTGGTGTTCGGCTTCGGCGGCGGCGACGCCGATGGCGGTGTGGGGGTCGAGGAGTTCGCCGGTTTGCTCGTGGACGCGACGCATCGTCGCGAGGGTGGCTTGTTCGTCGACGCGGTGGGCGGCGAAGAGGGGGTGGACGGTGTCGAGGGCTTCGGGGGACACCGAGAAGGTGCCCTCGGCCTTGAGCTGTTGCATCTTGTCGGCGACCGCTTGGCCGTCGCGCCCGAGCATGTCGAAGAGCAGGCGTTCGAAGTTGCTGCTGATCTGGATGTCCATCGAGGGAGCGAGGGTGCGGGCGACGGGGCCGAGGGTGTGGTCGCCGGTGTTGAGGACACGGGTGAGGATGTCGTTCTGGTTGGAGGCGACGACGAGGCGGGCGACGGGAAGCCCCATCTTCGAGGCGGCGTAGCCGGCGTAGATGTCGCCGAAGTTGCCGGTGGGGACGGAGAAGCTCGTGGGCCGGGTCGCGGCTTCTTTGCCGTGTAGCGTCAGGGCCGCGGTGAAGTAGTAGACGATCTGCGGCATAAGGCGGGCCCAGTTGATGCTGTTGACGCCGGTCATGTGGACTTCGTCGCGGAAGGCGGTGTCGTTGAACATCGCCTTGAGCAGGTTCTGGCAGTCGTCGAAGGTGCCCTCGACGGCGAGGTTGAAGACGTTGGGGGCGTCGACGGTGGTCATCTGGCGGCGCTGGACCTCGGAGGTCCGGCCGTGGGGGTGGAGGATGAAGATGCTGGCGCGTTGTCGACCGCGGACGGCCTCGATGGCGGCGCTGCCGGTGTCGCCGGAGGTGGCGCCGATGACGGTGACGCGTTGGTCACGTCGGGTGAGGACGTGGTCGAAGAGGCCGCCGAGGACCTGCATGGCGACGTCTTTGAAGGCGAGGGTGGGGCCGTGGAAGAGCTCCATCAGGTGCAGGTCGCCCAGGGGCTTGAGCGGGGCAACGCGTTCGTCGCGGAAGGTGGCGTAGGCCTGGTCGATGACGCCCGGCAGCGCCTCGGCCACTTCCGGGGAGACGAACGGCGACATGATGCGTCGGGCGACCTCGGGGTAGGGTCGGCCGGCGAGGTCGGCGATCTCGTCGGGGGTGAGGGTGGGCCAGGCGTCGGGGACGTAGAGACCGCCGTCGCGGGCGAGGCCCTCGAGCAAGACGTCTTCAAACTCCAGCGAGGCGGCGGCCCCCCTCGTGCTGATGTACTTCAAGCCAACGCTCCGGGGTCGAGCGTCGCATTGTAACACCCGCGGGACGCGGGCTGACCGCTACGAGAACTCCCGGCGCTAGATGAGGTGTGGTCATACGTCGCTTGAATGGACCTCGCTAGTCCACGGATTCGATGCGCCCGAACCGCCGCAGCGTCCGGAGGTGGTCCACGGCGATCGCCCCACGCCACTCACGCTCGGATCGCTCCCAGGCCTCCCCGCCGTCCGGCCCCCAAGACCAGTTGACCGGCCACGCCCCATCGGGATCCCGCCCGTCGACCAGCGTATCCAACTCCACTTCGACCGCCTCGCGGAAGTCCGCGTGGTAGGCCGAGCCGGGCGAATCGACCACCTGCAACGGCTTCAAGCAGTAGCTGCCCCACTTCGCGGGATCGGTTTCGACGGCCCGTAAAACCAGCGGCCGCATCAGCCCGGCCATCTCTCGCCGCAAGCCCTCGGGCAGGCCCCGGGACCGGCGCATGGATTCGTAGCACAGCAAATCGTGCATCGGGGCTTCGTCGAGGCCGCGCAGGTGCTCCATGGCCGCCTCGGTGAGGTGGGCGAGTAGCGCGGCGGGGACGAGCGGCGCCCACTCGTGGAAGTACCCCACGACCTCGGCCCCGGGGTTGGCGGTAAACGCGGCCGGAGGTTCTTCGGGGTTCCACCACGGCGCGTGCGGGGCGCGGTCCACGTCCTCGGGCACCAGGCTCCACGCCAAGGCTTCGTGGTCGAGGTGTTCCAGCAGATACCCGACCGCGCCCCGCACCAACGCGTGGCCCCCATCGGCCCCCACTTTACGCAGCGTTTGCAGCGCCATGGTCGTGGCGATCACCGACGAATCGTCCAGCCGGACGTCGGGTTCCAGCGCGTGTCCGAAACCGCCGTCGGGGTTCTGAAACGACGCGAGCGCCTCGAGCACAGCAGCCCGCGAACCCTCGTCGAAGTAGAACCCCAACAAGGCGCGATCCAGCGGTCGGCCTTGCGTATCCACATACGCACACGCCGAGTCCACCTGAGCGGGAGTGAGTCGTTTCATGCCCGGAGTCTAATTCACGCGGCATCGGCCCGATTGGGAAAACATGACATCCATCGGGTTCGGGGACCGGCGGACGTCCGGCAGGCCAACCGCCGGAACTCGCGGCGGAGACGGGCTTGGTTGCTTAGCCTGACTTAAACTTCGGGTATGTCATCACCGCTCATCGGCATCACGCTGGACAACCGCGACAACGCCGCGGCGTCGGGGCGTTACGAGGTGGGCGTGGGTTACAGCCGAGCGGTGGCCGAGGCGGACGGGGTGCCGGTGCTGCTGCCGCACGAGCTGGACGCGGTCGGCGAATACGTCGCCCGCTGCGACGGGTTCCTGCTCACCGGCGGTGTCGACCCCGACACCGCCGCGCTCCCCGCCGACTGGCCCGGCCACGCCCCGACGCACCCCCGGGCCCGCGTGATGGACCCGGGGCGGCAGGCTTTCGAGCTGGCGCTCCTCGCCGAGATCGACCGAATCAAACCCCAAGCGGCCTGCCTGGGGGTGTGTCTGGGCATGCAGTTGTTGACGCTGCACCACGGCGGGACGCTGAACCAGTACCTGCCGGACACGCACCCCGCGGACGTGGTCGAGCGGCACCGTGACGCGGAGCACGCGGTGCGGGTGACGGTGGGGGACAGCGTGCTGCCGGCGGGCGAGGGGGTGGTCCGGTCCCACCACCAGCAAGCGATCGCGGAGGCGGGGACGCTGCGGGTCGTGGCGGCGGCGGCGGACGGCGTGATCGAAGCGGTGGACGATCCGGGGCGGCGGTTTCGGTTGGGGGTGCAGTGGCACCCGGAACGGCCCGCGGGAGTGGCGAACGATGGTGCGTTGTCGTGGGGGGTGTTGAATAGGTTGGTGGACGTGGCACGCAGATAGGAGAAGGCCGTGAGCCGCGGCGACCGGCGATCGTCGATTGCCGGCTATGCGCCTTGGGGGGGAGTCTGTTGTGAATCGGACGGGGGCTTGGCGTTGCGGTCGCTGCGCCAGGTGAGGATGAGCACGAGTCCGACGCCGGCCATGAGGGCGACGTCGGCGGGGTTGAAGATCCAGGGCCAGACCTCGCGGATGCCGCCGGGCCAGGCGAGGCCCAACGGCAGCTCGACCCCCGGGAGCATGTGGAGCATGTCGCGGACGGCGCGGTAGACGACGCGGTCGTAGAGGTTGCCCAGGGCCCCGCCCAGCACGAGGGCGAGGGCGAGGTGCAGCGGCCAGGCACGGGCGGGGCTCCGCAGGAACAGCAGCCCGATCACGGCGGTGGCGACGACACTCACGGCGATGAAGCCGACGCGGTTGCCCTTGCCCAGCCCGAAGACGGCCCCGGTGTTGGTCGTTAGCCGCAGGTGGAGCAGGTCGGGGACGACGACAGTGGGGTGATGGGGGTACTTGCTCCAGAACGAGCGGTGGCCCTCGGGGCCGTCGAGGAGTTCGTCGGTGATGACCACGGGCCGGCCGGCGACGCGGTCGAAGGACCAGTACTTGAGGCCCAGGTCGAAGGCGAGGACGGCCACGACGAGGGTCAGGAACGCGGCGATCGCCGCCCCCGATCGGCCGGCGGGCCGGGGCGGAGAGTCCGGGGCAGGCGTTGAGGCGGCGGGGGGCTCGGGGGTTACGTCGTCGGCCATCGCGGCAAGTCTAGGCGGCGGCCGGTCGCTTACAGCCCGCGGCGTTCGCGCTCGCGGTGTCGGCCGGGGTGTGCTTCGGGGGGATGTTCCCGGTGTCGCTTTCGCTCGGGCAGCGGCTGCTCC
>JBCBSA010000008.1:0-21487 GCA_039819425.1 Planctomycetota bacterium | reverse complement strand
GGTGCAGGAGGGGCCGACCCTCGCCGAATCGACCAAGCGGCTCCAGACCATCGTCGATTCGGCGAGGGTCGGCCCCTCCTGCACCAGGTCGAAGTCGTGGAAGCAGTAGTAGTCCACGCCGAGCTTGGTGATGAACTCGAACGCGGCGTCCATCTTATTTTTCGCGGCGGTTTCCCAGTCTCCCGAAGCAAGCGCCGCGTCCCAAGGAAAGTCCTTCGTCCCCGGCCCGAACGGGTCGGCCCCCGTGCCGCAGAAGCTGTGCCAGTACGCCACGGCGAACTTGAACAGGTCCCGCATCGGCTGGCCCATGACCTGGCGGTCCGGGTCGTACCAGCGGTAAGCGAGCGGGTTGTCCGAGTCGAGGCCCTCGAAGGGGATCGCGTCGACGGAGGGGAAGTAGGTCGTGTCGCCGGTGAGGACGGTCATGGGGGCTCCTGCGGGAGGGGAGTGGGGGTGGGTGGTGGTGAGTGAGAAACGAAATCTTACGGGCGGAGTTGTCGTTCGAGCGCTTCACGCCATCGGCCGTAGGCGTCTTCGACGGCCGGGCGGGGGGCGGTGTCGCTCTCGGGCTCGGTGACGCCGACGCGTTCGAGGTGGGCGAAGGCCTCTTCCGGCGAGGCGTAAACGCCAGCCCCGATCCCCGCGCCGCGGGCGGCCCCGACCGCCCCGTCGGTCTCGTAGAGTTCAATGGTCGTGTCGGCCACCGCGGCGAGCGTCGCGCGGAACAGCGGGCTCTGGAACAGGTTCGCCCGGCCCGCCCGGATCACGCCCAGGTCCACGCCGTTGTCTCGCAGGATGTCCATCCCGTAGCGGAACGAAAACGCGATGCCCTCCTGCACCGCCCGGGCGACGTGCGACCGGTCGTGGCGGTTGAAGTCGGCCCCAACTAATTGCCCGCCGACCGCGGCGTCTTCGAGCATCCGCTCCGCCCCGTTGCCGAAGGGCAGGACCGTCAGCCCGTCACTCCCCGCCGGGGCCTGCTCGGCCAGCGTGGTCAACGCGTCGTAACCGAGGTCGCCGCCCAGCGTCCGCCGCGCCCAGGCCAGCGCGATGCCCGTGCCGTTGATGCACAACAAAAGGCCCAGTCGCGGGTCGTCGTGCCGATGGTTCACGTGAGCAAAACTGTTGATGCGCGACCGCGGATCGTACTTCACCGTGTCCGCCACGCCGTAGACCACGCCCGACGTCCCCGCCGTCGCCGCGACCTCCCCCGCCTTCAGCACGTTCAGCGACAACGCGTTGTTCGGCTGGTCCCCCGCCCGGTACGTCACCGGTGTCCCCGCTTTCAACCCGAACGCCTCCGCCGCTTGGGCCGTCACCTCGCCCTGCGCCCCGAACGTCGGCACCACCGGCGCTAACAGGTCCGCGGATAACCCGAAGTGTTCCAGCAAAAACCCCGCCGGCTCGCCCCCCCGGAAGTCCCAGAACACCCCCTCCGACAGCCCCGACACCGTCGTCACCACCTCGCCGGTCAGCCGCCCCGCCAGGTAGTCGCCCGGCAGGCACACCCGCTCGATCCGATCAAACACCGCCGGCTCGTTCTGCTTCACCCACGCCAGCTTCGACGCCGTGAAGTTCCCCGGCGAGTTCAGCAGCCGCGGCAGGCACGTCTCCGCTCCGAGCGCCTCGAACGCCTCCCGTCCCGTCTCCACCGCCCGGCTGTCGCACCAGATGATGCTCGGCCGCAGCAGCTCGCCGTCCTTGTCCAGACACACCAGCCCGTGCATCTGGTACGCGACCCCGACCGCTTCCACATCGTCTCCCGACGTCTCCCCCGCCGCCAACGCCGCCCGCACCGCTTCTTTCGCGCTGGCCCACCACGTCGCCGGGTCCTGCTCCGCCCAGCCCGGCCGCGGCGCGTCGATCGCCAACTCGGTCGCGGGGTGCTGCCCCGAGCCGAGCACTCGGCCCGACGCCGCGTCCACCACCGCCGCCTTCACCGACGAACTGCCGACATCGATTCCCAAGAGTGCCATGACCATGAACCTGCGGGTGAGCTTGAAACGCGTTTCTTAATCGATACAGACTCTAGCGACAACCCGGCATCCTACCGCCCTTCGCTTAGCCGCTCCCGTACTGCCGCCTCGGCGTGGTCGGCCAGCAACGCCGCCGCCCGTGCCATCGACTCCGGCGCCGTCAACCCCTCGCCGATCACCCGAACCCCCGCCAGCACGTCGCCGAGCGCTCCCGCCGCGTCGTCGGCCACGCTGCCCACCAACGCCACCGTGGGCACGCCGTGGCGCTGCGCCGCCCTCGCCACTCCCGTCACCGCCTTGCCCGACCGCGACTGGCCATCGAGCCGCCCCTCTCCCGTCAAGCACAGGTCACACCCCGCCACCCGCCCCTCAAACCCCACCGCGTCCAACACGATCTCGATCCCCGGCCGCAGCGCCGCCCCCAGAAACGCCACCGCCCCACCGCCCAGTCCGCCCGCCGCGCCCGCCCCGGGCGTCCGCTCGACGTCGACCCCCAAACGCAAACGCCACAACACCGCCAGCCGACGCAACCCCCCGTCTAGCGTCGTCACGTTTCCGGGGGTCGCCCCTTTCTGCGGCCCGTACACCGCCGCTGCGCCCTCGGGACCGATCAGCGGGTTCGTCACGTCGCACGCCGCCGTCACCGCCACGTCCCGCAGACGCCGATGCGCTTTGCCGGGGTCGAGGTCGGCAACGCCGCTCAACATCCCGCCGCCGATCGCCTCGACCAGCTCACGTCCGTCGCCGTCCAAAAAACGAAACCCCAGCGCCTGTGCCATCCCCGCGCCGCCGTCGGTCGTCGCGCTGCCACCCAACCCCAGCAACACCGCCCTGCACCCCGCGTCCAACGCCGCCGCCACGAGCTGCCCGGTCCCGAACGTCGACGCCCGCAGCGCGTCCCGCTCACCCTCAGCCACCAGCGTCAGCCCCGACGCCGCCGCCGTCTCGATCACCGCCGTCCCGTCCGCCAGCATCAGCCACGCCGCCTCCACCTCATCGCCCAACGGCCCCGCCACCCGCGTCGTCTTCAGCCGCCCCGTGGTCGCCGCCGCCATCGCCGCCACGAAACCCTCGCCCCCGTCGGCGATCGGACACCGGTCCACCTCCACCCCGAATCCCAACCGCACCATCCCCGCCGCCATCGCCCCGGCCGCCGCCTCTGCCGTCAGCGAACCCTTGAAACTGTCGGGCGCGAGCATCACTTTCACGCCGGGCATGATACGATCTGGCCACCAAACGAAACCCGTTCACCCGAGGCGCACGGATGCTCCGCGAACTGCACATCTCTCAACTGGCGGTCATCGAAGACGCCACCGTCACCTTCGAGCCGGGCCTCAACGTCTTCACCGGCCAGACCGGCGCCGGCAAATCGCTCGTCCTCGGCGCACTCGAAGCGCTGCTGGGCCTGCGCAAAGCCGTCGACCTCATCCGCCCCGGCGCCGACGAAGCCCGCATCTCCGCCGTCTTCGACCCCCCGGAATCCCCCCCGGAAGTTTCCGCGGCACTCTCCGAAGCGTTGGACCAGCCGATCGAGCCCGGCGACGAGATCCTCATCACCCGCAAGCTCTTCGCCTCGGGCCGATCTTCCCTCTCGGTCAACGGCCGACCCGCCACCGCCGCGATGATGCGCCACGCCGCCGGCCTCCTCGTCGACATCCACGGCCAGCACGACCACCAGTTCCTGCTCAAGCCCTCCAACCAACTCGCCGTCCTCGACGCCTACGCCGGCACCGCCGACGACCGCCGCGCCTTCGCCGACGCCTTCGCCGAACGCCGCCGACTGACCGACGAACGCGAAACCCTCGACGCCTCGACCACGCTCCGCCGCCAGCAGCTCGAGCTCTACGAGTTCCAGGCCCAGGAGATCGACGCCGCCGAGCTCCAACCCGGCGAGTTCCCCGAGCTCCGGGCCCGCGAGCGCGTGCTCGGCAGCGTCCAGAAGCTCCAGGGCGAAGCCGCCGCCGCCCACGCCGCACTCTACGACGCCGAGGGTTCCGTCACCGAGCGCCTCCAGGCCATCACCCACCTGCTCATCGACCTCGCCGAGCTCGACCCCGCCCTCGGCGAGGTGACCGACCAGGTCCGCACCGCCACGCTCTCGCTCCAAGAAGCCTCGTTCGAGCTGGGCCGCTACGTCGACCGCCTCGAACACGACCCCGCTGAGGCCGCCGAGGTCGCCGACCGCCTGAACCAACTCAACCGTGTCATCCAGAAGTACGGCGACGGCGTGCCCGGCGACGACCCCGCCCTCGCCGTCCTCGACCTCCGCACCAAACTCGCCGACCAGATCGACGACCTCCGCGGCCAATCCGAAGACCGCGACCGCCTCGACCAACGCCTCGACGAGCTCGACCGCCGCCTCGCCACGCTCGGCGAATCGCTCACCCTTGCCCGCCGCAAAGCCGCCAAAACGCTGACTCCCCGCATCGAGAAACAGCTCGCCGAGCTCGGCATGGCCGAGGCCAAGCTCACCGTCGCCTTCGACCGCGTCGACGACTCGGCCGCGGGCTTCGACGCCGTCGAGTTCGTCGTCCAAACCAACCCCGGTCAGGACGCCCGCCCGCTTCGTCAGATCGCTTCCGGGGGCGAGCTGTCCCGCGTCATGCTCGCCCTCAAGTCCGTCCTCGCCGACACCGGCGACAGCCAACGCGTCAGCGTCCTGGTCTTCGACGAAGTCGACGCCAACATCGGCGGCCGCCTCGGCAGCGTCATCGGCACCAAACTCCGCGCCCTGGCGAAGCCCACGTTCGCCGAACGTGGGCGTCCCCCCCGCAAGCCCAACCGCCCAACCGCCCCACCACTCAACCACCAGATCCTCTGCATCACCCACCTCCCGCAGATCGCCGCCTACGCCGACCGCCACTTCCGCATCGTCAAGTCCGTCGCCGGCCGCGGCCAGTCCAAGCAGACCCGTACCACCGTCGACGTCTTGACCGGCGACGCCCGCGTCGCCGAGCTCGCCGAGATGATGGCCGGCGCCAAGGTCACCGCCACCAGCCGCCGCCAGGCCAAAGAACTCCTCGCCGCCGCGCAGTGAGACCACGTCGGCCGCGTCACCGCTTCGTCGCCCGCACCATCATCCGCATCGGCAGCTTCCCCCTCAGGCGGCCCGCCAACTCGTGCCCGCCGTCGGCCACCGGCTCCATCCCGCTGAACTTCTCGAAGAAGGCGTCGGGATACTCTTCTACTCGTTGAATGGTTAGCCCGGCGTCGATCAGCGCGTTGAGGATCTCGCCCACCGGGTGCAGCCACTCCACGCTCTCGGGCAGGGTCACCTCGGGCCCGGCGTACGACGGCCCCGGCCCAAAACGCAACGGCCCACGGTCGAAGTAGCCGTACCGCACGCCGATCCCGTCCGGGTGGTCGGCGTCATCGAAGATTTCCGTGAACGGATGCCCGTCCATCAGGTAGAACGTCCCGCCGGGCTTGAGCAACCGGGCGATCACCCGGGCCCAGCCCTGCAGATCCGGCAGCCAACAGAGCACGCCCTCGGACGTAAACACCACGTCGTAAGTCCGCTCTAGCGCATCCGCCGCGTCGTAGAGATCGCTCTGCACAAACTCCGCGGCCAGCCCCAACTCGTCGGCGAAGCCGCGGGCCGTCTCGATCGCCGGCTCGGAGAAGTCGACCCCGGTCACCTCCGCCCCCAGTCGTGCCCACGACAGCGTGTCCAGCCCGATGTGGCACATGAGATGCACCAGCGACCGCCCCGCCACGTCGCCACACCCCGCGGTCACGGCGTCGACCACTTCCTGCCGAAGGTCGTGACCGCCGGCCCGCAGCTTGGCGAGCGCCTCGTTGTACGAGTGGGCCTCCAGATGCACCGGCACCCGGGCGTCCCAGTTCGCCCGGTTCAGTTCGACCAGGCGATCGGCTTCGCTGTCGTGACGGCTACGCTCGCTCATCGACGCAATCCCCATGACAGACCGTTATCCGCGCAGCCGGTCGAGGTCTTCGCGGATACCCGACGGCGCGTCGTCGCCGGTCTGGTCGTGCTCACGCAGCTTCTCGCCGAGGTTCAGCTCACGCAGCACCGGGTTCATGTCGGTCAGGTCGTCCTCGGGCTCGTAGCCCAGCAGCTCGCGGGTCTCAGCGAGGTCGAGGCGTTTGAAACGGTTGTCGCTGAGGCCGTGCACGATGGCGAACTTGAGCTTCGTGTCGTCGACGCACAACGCCAGCATCTGGTTCATGTCACGCGGCGAGACGTAGGCGTCGAGCATCCCGATCCCGCCCTTGTCGCAGGTCTTCTCCGGAGGCTCGAACCAGCAGATACGGTTCACGATGACCGACAGCCCGTGCTGCTCGGCCATGTACCGCCCCAGCGCCTCGCCGAAGCACTTGCTCACCCCGTAAAGGTCGCCCGGGTTCACCGGGTCCTCGGCCTGCACCTGCCGGTCGGCCGGGTAGCCCGACACCGCGTGGATCGACGAGGCGAACACCACCCGCCGACACCCCGCCGCGTGCGCCGCGACCATGACGTTGTACGTGCCCTGAATATTCAACGGCAGCAGCGTCGCCCACTTCGTCGACGGGTCCGGCGCCCCCGCCAGGTGGATCACCGTATCAATGCCGTCGCACAGCTCGTACATCCGTTCGAGGCTGGTGATGTCGCCCTCGACGACCTCGCCGTATCCGCGGAGTTGCTCGGCCGCCCCGTCCAGCCGGTAACACATCAGCCGCAGGTCGTACCGCTGGGCCGCAAACGCCGCGAACCGCGACCCAATGTTCCCCCGCGCCCCGGTGACCAACACTCTGCGTTTCCCCGCCGGCGGCGCGGCGGGCGTGTCGAAGAAGGTGAAGGAGTCGGCCATGCACACAGATTAGCGTGAAATGAACACGTCGATCATCAAACTTCCTGATGCAAAACACCAGCCTTGCGATTCATCAATAGCTGTCCTCCTCAACGAGAGCTTCTCCGTCATCGGAAACAATAACTGACACTCGACCTCCAAGATTGCCAGTCACGTACGAGTCGATTAGGACAGTATGCCTCTGCCCATCGAGATCGAAATCTACGTTTAATGCACCATCGTGCTTAAAACTTAGCTTTAGATCGTGTTTCATCTGTGAGGCTATCTCATCTATCGAACGATCGGCACCCGCGCCCCAAACGTGAACATTCACAAGTGAAGATCGGCTTTGGTTTACGATTTTGAGGCGATAAGCCGTTGCCTCCTCAACAGCGACAATTAGTGAACCGATTCCGGTAACGGGTGTTGCGATGAGAAAGATGATCGCCCAAACCGCATATCCGGTCGGGTATTTCTCTTTGTGAAAACGCTGATTCGTCCTGCGTAGTGAAAAAATAATAAGCCCCAGCGATACGAGTCCACAGGCCGGAACCAGATAAACCAACGTGATTAATCCGACCTCTGCGAACGCATCCGAGCGTGTGAGCAGATATCCGAATAGACACGACAGGCCCAGCAGGATCGTCCCGCCGCATAACACGATTGATGTAAGCAGCTTCGGTTTGGGACGCTGCCAGGCCGAATCACCTGACGATGTGGATGTCATACCCCGCCCACGGTCAGGCTGGTCGGCTGGGCCCCGACGGTGTGCGTCGGCTCGACGGTGATGTTCAGCGGGCGACGCAACCCGTCCGGGCCCGTCGGGGGCAGGCCGTCGTTGTCGATGATGCGTTGGATGGCCATGACGCCCTCGATGAGGGTCTCGGGGCGGGGCGGGCAGCCGGGGACGTAGACGTCGACGGGGATGAACTGGTCGACGCCCTGGACGGTGGCGTAGGTGTCGAAGACGCCGCCGGTCGAAGCGCACGCCCCCATCGACAGGACCCACTTGGGCTCGGCCATCTGGAGGTAGATCCGCTGGAGCACGGGCAGCATCTTCACGCTGACCCGGCCGGCGACGATCATCAGGTCGGCCTGACGCGGGCTGAACCGCATCACCTCGGCCCCGAAGCGGGCCAGGTCGAAGCGCGACGACGCGGTCGCCATCAGCTCGATGCCGCAGCACGCCGTGGCGAACGGCATCGGCCAAACCGACGAGCGGCGCGACCAGTTGATCACCTTCTGCAGCTGCGTCGTGAGGACGCCTTCGGCGGGGAATGCGGCTTCGATGCCCATGGGGAGTACCTTGCGTGGGGGCTGGAGGACTTGCCTGCAGTATAGGGTCCAAGCGTGCGGTGGTCTTGTGTTTTGACGCTGCTCAGCGGCAGGCCTTGACGAGTCAATGCAGACCCAAAACCCGTCATTGAGACCCCAAACACCTCAGATCTCGATCGCCATGATCTTCCGGATCCAGACGAACGCCCCGAAGATCAGGAGGCCGCAGATCAGTAGCAGCACCCGACCGATCGTCTCGGTGAACAGCAGCTCGATCCCCGCCGGGTCCACGAACCACAGGATCAGCAGGAACACGAACGGCATCACCGCCATCATCGACGCCTGCGACCGGCTCTGGGCCGTGATCGCGTCGAGCTTGCCCTCGAGCTTCGTGATCTCGCGCACCGCCTCGGCCAGCCGGTCCATGCTCTCGCCCGTGTCGCCGCCGCGCCGCCGGTGCATCTCGATCGCCGTGAACGTCAGGCGGTACATCGGCGAGCCGATCCGGTTGGCCGCGGACCGCATCGCCACGTCCAGCTCGCGGCCCATCTGATACTCCCGCAGCAGCTGGGCGAACTCCTGCCGGATCGGGCCGGTGTGGTTGTCCACCAAGAGCTCCATCGACTGCACCAGGTTCAGCCCCGCCTTCACCCCCGCCGACAGCGTGGTCAGCCCGTCGACCAGCTGGCTGTCCAGCTTGTTGCGCCGCTTCGTTTCGAGGTGACGCACCACCAGGAACGGCACGAAGTACGCCGCCGCCCCGCACGCCAACGCCGCGAACAGGTTCAGCGTCAACCCGAACGCCAGCGCGAACGCCACCCCCACCCCCCCCATGGCCATCCAGAACGCCTGGCTCGGCTCGACGTCCACGAGTAACTGCCGCCGCAGCACCCGGTCGTAGCCCAACTCCTGCCGCGCACGGAATCTCGCCCACGGGCCTCGGCCGAAATAAGCCAGCATGAACACCGAGGCGAACGTCAACAGGTTGATCAGCAGAAACAACACCATGCCGAGGCGGGGTCCGGGAACGCGGCCGAGGGATCGCAAAAGAATATCATTTTATCCGCTCGCCTCTATGATGGATCCTGGTATGACCGATCCGCTGCCCACCCCCGCGTCCGCCCCGCCCGATGCCGAAGCCCTGGTCACCGTCGGCTGGAAAGAGCGGGTCCGCCTGCCGGACTGGGGCGTCCGCGGCCTCAAGGCCAAGATCGACACCGGGGCCCGCACCAGCTCGATCCACGTCGCCGAGCTGGAAATCCGCGACGACGACACCGCCCGCTTCGAGGTCGTAGTCCGCGAAAAGCCGAACCGTCAGACCGTCTGGGTCGAAGCCCCCCTGGTCCGCCACACCGTGGTCAAGCCCAGCAGCGGCGAGCGGCAGGAACGCCCCGTCGTCGAGACCACCCTCGTCCTCGGCGGCCTCCGCTTCCCCATCGAAGCCACCCTGGTCTGCCGCCGCGGCATGCTCTGCCGCATGCTCGTCGGCCGCACCGCCCTCGCCGACCGCTTCGCCGTCGACCCCGCTCATACCTATCTGCATCGCCGGTCCAAAAAATGATGTCTTGCCACGAAGGCACGAAGGGCACGAAGCAAGGCAGAACAACCACAAAAAAGAAACACTAATCCATCAAGACCGTTTCGAGGAATAGCCACCACATTGAATGACACATAAGTAACGCCTGCCTTCCTTCGTCCCTTCGCGCCTTCGTGGCCCCAACGAGCAATCCATGAAACTCGGCATCCTCTCCACCGCCCCCAAGTGCTACAGCACCCGCCGACTCCGTCAGGCCGCCGACGAACGCGGACACCAGGTCAAGGTGCTTAACACCCTCCGCTTCGCCATCGAGCTCGAGCACGGCGACCCCGACCTCTACTTCCGCGCCAAGAACCTGTCGACCTACGACGCCGTGCTCCCCCGCATCGGCGCGTCCATCACCTACTTCGGCACCGCCGTGGTCCGCCAGTTCGAGCAGATGGACGTCTACACCCCCAACACCTCCAACGGCATCACGAACTCCCGCGACAAGCTCCGCTCGCTCCAGATCCTCTCCCGCCACGACATCGGCATCCCGCACACCTGCTTCGTCCCCGACAAGCAGGACATCCTCCCCGCCATCGAGCGCCTCGGCGGCGCGCCCATCATCATCAAGATCCTCGAAGGCACCCAGGGCGTCGGCGTCATCCTCGCCGAGACCACCAAGGTCGCCGAGGCCATCATCGAAACCCTCCAGTCCGCCCGCCAGGACGTGCTGCTCCAGAAGTTCGTCAAGGAGTCCAAGGGCAAGGACATCCGCGCCTTCGTCGTCGGCGACCGCGTCGTCGCCGCGATGCGTCGTGTGGCGCAGGGCGAAGAGTTCCGCTCCAACGTCCACCGCGGCGGCAAGGCCGAGCGCGTCGAGCTCGACCCCGCCTACGAAGAGACCGCCGTCCGCGCCGCCCAGATCATGGGCCTCCGTATGGCCGGCGTCGACATGCTCGAAGGCAAAGACGGCCCGCAGATCATGGAGGTCAACTCCTCCCCCGGCCTCGAGGGCATCGAGGGCGCGACCGGCCTCGACATCGCCGGCGCCGTGATCGACTACGTCGCCCAGCAGGTCGACTTCCCCGAGCTCGACATCCGCCAACGGCTCACCGTCACCAAGGGCTACGGCGTCGCCGAGCTCCACGTCCCCGAGGGCCATCGCTTCGTCGGCACGACCATCGCCGAAACCGGCATGCGCGACCAGGACATCGTCGTCCTCACCCTCAACCGCGGCACCAGCGTCATCAGCAACCCCAAGGGCTCCCGGACCCTCGAAGCCAACGACCGCCTGCTCTGTTACGGCAAGCACGAAACCATGCGTCACCTCGTCCCCGAAAAGAAACGCAAGAAAAAGAAGACCAAAGTCCAGAAACTCGACCCCGCGCTGATCGAACAGCTCGATCAACAACCCTCGTAGATATCTCGCGGCCGAACACGATACGATCCGTTCCGTCCATGTCGGAACCCGCGTCGCAACCCGATCCCGCCCTCTGGGGCGACACCACCGTCGCCCCCGGCGAGCGCGCCGCTATCGACATCCCCGTCGGGACCAGCTACGCCGGCACCACCATCAACCTCCCCGTCTTCGTCTGGCGCGGCCCAACCGATGGCCCCACCGTCTTCGTCACCGCCGCCGTCCACGGCGACGAGATCAACGGCACCGGCGCGATCCGCTACCTCATCACCCACAAGCCCTTCGCCCTCACCGCCGGCACCCTCGTCCTCGTCCCCGTCGTCAACCTGCCCGGCTTCGAGCAGCACGCCCGCTACCTCCCCGACCGCCGCGACCTCAACCGCTGCTTCCCCGGCAACCCCGAGGGCTCACTCGCTAAACGCATGGCCCACGCCGTGTTCTCCCAAATCATCCAACGCTGCGACTTCGGCATCGATCTGCACACCGCCGCCGTCCGTCGCACCAACTTCCCCAACGTCAGGGCCGACATGACCCACCCCGAGCTCGCCGCGCTGGCCCGCGCTTTCGGGGCCGAACTCATCGTCAGCAGCCGCGGCCCCGACGGCTCGCTCCGCCGCACCGCCACCAAGGCCGGCGTCCCCACCCTCATCCTCGAAGCCGGCGAGGTCTGGAAGGTCCAGCCCGGCGTCGTCGAGTACGCCGCCCGCGGGATCACCAACTGCCTGGCCCACCTCGGCATGATCAACGCCGAGCCGGTCAAACCCGCCTACCGCGTCGAAACCGACAGCACCCGCTGGGTCCGGGCCAAGTACGGCGGCTTCCTCCGCTTCCACGTCGCCCCCGGCCAGATCGTCGCCGCCGGCGACCCCCTCGCCACCAACGCCAAGCTCACCGGCGAAGAACAGAACACCCTCGTCGCCCCCCGCGACGGCATCGTCCTGGGCATGACCACCCTGCCCTCGGTCTCGCCGGGCGACCCCGTCTGCCACCTCGCGTTCCCGCGTTCCGGGGCGTTGCGCAAGATCGAGCGGGCCGTCGAAAAACTCGACCAGGACTCGCTGCACGAGCGCGTCCGCGACGACTTCGAGCGTGGCCTTGTCGTCCAAGACCCCCCCGAATCTTCAAAAGCGGTTTAGTGGGCAGACGCGAAGCGTCTCGTAAACCCGCCACGACAAGGGTTAATCCAGCCGCCGCGGCTTCGTCGAGGCGATGACCCGGACGGGCGGGATGTTGCCGTCTTCGAGGTCGAGCGTCGCGTCGCCGTCGGGCTGTACGGTGAAGTCGATGCTGCCGCGTTCGAGGACCTCGATGCCGTCGTTGTCGAGGCGGACACGCAAGTGGAACGTGCAGGTGGTCACGCCGCCGAGGATCGGCTGCGTCGTCGGCGTTGCGCCGCTCGACGGGGTGCGGGTGAGCATGAGCCGCTGGTTGGGCGCGTCGTAGCTGATCTTGATCGTGTCCCCGTCGCCGTCCAGCAGCTCCAGGTACGAGCTCTCGATGATCCGGCTGGTGACGAAGGTCACGGACTCGGTCGGCTCGAGGGCGGCGTCCGCCGCGGTGAGCGGGCCGTGGGCCACGTTGGTGCGGACCAGCGTGAGCAGGCGGTTGATGACCATCCGCGTGGAGGTCTGCGTCGACGCCGACTCGGCGGCGATGGCGTAGGCGGTGAAGGAGGTGTCGATCGCCACCGCCGTCGCCGTCAGCAGCACCGCGCTGATCGCCAGAGCCACCAGCATCTCGATCAGCGATAGCCCGCGGCGGCACATCCGCGCGGCACGCGGCTTTTCAGGGGATCGGTCGTCGTTCACGCTCATCACCTTCCGCTCTCGAAGTAGGTCGCGGTCAGGGGCCGCAGCTCGACCGGGCCGTCGATGCCGTCGGGCAACGCCAGCGTCGGGTCGTAGATCAGCCGGATCTGCCCCAGGCCGCCGGACGTGGGCAGGGCCGCCTCGAGGTCGCCCTGGCCCTGGGAGAAATAGCCCAGCGTCGTGTTGAACTGCGGGGCCGTATCGCCCTGCACCGGGGCCACGCCGCTGACCGGCTCGAAGGTCGTGATCAGCGTGCCGCGGAGCTCGATGTTGCCCCGCATGTCGATCAGACCGGCCACGACCGCCCCGGACAGCTTCAGCTCCTCGTCCGAGGTGACCCCGGTGACGTTGCCGTCGATGTCGGTGGTCGTGGTGGCGCCGTCGTTGAACGAGCCCATCTCGACCGACATGTGGGGCAGCAGGAGCGAGCTGCGTTCGTACAGCCGACGCTCGTCTTCCGTGGTGCCGTTCTCGAAATCGAACTGGGTCTTGCCGGTGAAGGTGACTTTGTTGCGGACGTGGGTGAACCCGGCCGGCTGGGTGCCGGAGGCGGTGCCCGAGACCACGGGGCCCTCGAACTTACAGTTGTGGAAGCGGATGTTGTTGCCGAACCGTTTGGTGCCGTTCTGCCGGGGTCGGCTGGGGTCGTCGTCGGTGGTGACGGTGGTGCCGTCGACCTCGGCGTCGAAGTCGGGGTGCTTGTCCGTGCCGTCGGACTCCTGCATGCCGACGTAGTTGAAGTTCTCGTCGTAGTTGCTGGCGTCGACGACGATATAGGTGACGCCGATGAACCGACAGTTCTCGAACAGCGCGTTGGTGCCGACCTCGATCCGGGCGTCGATAAACTCCTTGTTGCGGTAGATCGGGCGTTCGTAGTAGTCGTAGGGGTATTCGGCGTCGTAGGGCACCGGCTCGGGGTCGTCGGTGCGGTCCGCGGCCAACACGAACTCACCGGCGAGGCTGCCGTTGTTGCTGCCGACATCGCTCTGCCCGTCGATGACGTCGCCGTCGGCGAGCGCGTGGAACGAGCTGGTGTCGAAGCTGTGCTGGTCGAAGTTGTGACGCTCGAGGTCGGGGTCGGCGGTGGTGAGGGCGTTGTCGCCGAAATCGGGGCGGACGGCACCCTGGAAGTAGTCCTTGTAGTCGGGTGTGGCGGTGCCGCCGACGTCGCCCCAACTGTTTAGGCCGGCGTTCCAGTCGGCGAGGGAGGCGGTGATCGACACCCGGCCGCTGATCTTGGCGTAGCGGTCGTCGCCGTCGATATAGCCGTCTTCGTAGCCGGTGCGTTGCTCGACGCCGGCCGCGTCCAGGAGGAAAAATAGCTGGGTCGCGGTCGCGTCGTTGACCTGGTCGGCGTTGCTGATGAACTCGCTCTGGCTGACGCGGCCGTCGATGGGGTTGTTGTCGAACTCGGCGAGGAACAGGTCGAACGCGGTCAGGTAGCCGTCGCCGTCGGCGTCGGAGCTGCGGGCGCCGAGTTCGCCGCCGGGCCAGTCCTGGATCTCCGTGGGGTTGTCGATGGCCAGGCGGTTGTCGCCGTCGATGTCGCTGGTGACGATCTCGTTGTGGAACGTGCCGCCGGCGGGGTAGGCGGCGCTGGGCGGGCTGATCTGGGCGTCGAGCGCGCTGTTGAGCCCCAGGAAATCCGACTGGACCTGCACGGGGTGGCCGTTCTCTTTATCGGTCTCGTTGAACCGCGAGCCGACGTTGCCCTCGATCGAGACGTTTCGGCCGATCATGATCCGGCTGCGGGAGAGCACGGCGTAGGGCACCGTCTTGTCGAGGCGGAAGTCCATCTCGATCGAGCGGTAGACCCGGCGCTGTGACGTCAGCGCGGCGTCGTACTGGGCCGAGTCGGGGTCGTACCGCGGGTCGCCGTTGAGCGCCCCGTCGTAGGCGGTGACACGGACGCGGACGAACCGGGCGTCGAGGGGCCGGGTCTCCAGGCCGTCGGCCCGGGAGGAGCCGTCGTCGTAGGTTTCGCCGACGATGAAGTCGATGCCGGCTTCGCGCTTGATGCGCATGTCCAGCTCGTGCTGGTTGCGTTCGGCGGAGTTGCCGTTGGGGTCGCCGCCGGGCGGGCCGTAGGGCAGCCGGTCGTAGAACGGGTCGTCGTAGCCGAGCGCGGACGGCTGGAGGTCGGCGGGCAGGTCGTGGGGCGTCATGGTCGCCGAGAACGCCTGGCCACCCGTCCCGACGGCGATCGCCGGGACGACGAGCTGATGGATGGTGTTGCCCGAGCGGTGGACGCCGAGGTCCTGCTTCACGAAGGGCGAACCGAGCGGGTCGACGTAGTGCGGGTGGCCGGTGAGGACGTTGACCATCTTGTCGGCGATGCCGTTGGTCTTGGTCCACAAGTCGTAGGCCGCGCCGTCGTCGATCAGGCCGGCGGACGTGCGGACGCCGGAGAACAGGTCGGCCTCGTCGTCCATATCGATGGCTTCGCCGAGGTCGCCCTGGGTGACCTGCTCGAGGCGGTAGGCCATCAGGTCCATGCCGGTCTCGGCGACGGCCATGGCGCGGTTGATCTTGAGGTGGGAGTCGGCGGTGCGGAGGTTGCCCTGAGAGACGATCGCCATGGCCGCGGCGAGGCTGCCGAAGATCAGCAGGAACATCATGGCCAACACGGCCGTGACGCCGCGGCGGCGGGCGTCGAGCGGTGTGGCGGCCGGGCGGTTTGGGGGTCGGGTGACGCTGCTCATGGTGCTATCGGTCCGTTTCGGCTGCCTCCAACGTCTGCTTCTTTAATCGCCAAATCATCCGACCACGAAAACCACATAACCAACAAACAGTCACTGCGCTACGACCCAGGTCATGGTCGTGGCGGTGTCGACGGGCGAACCGGCGTCCTGCTGAAAGAGCACGTCGACCGTGACCCGCATGAAATCGGAGTCGGCGCTGAGCGCCTGGGGCGTGCTGGTGCTCACGTTGTCGGGCCAGACCTTCTCGACGGTGACGCGCTGCGACCACTGGCCGAGGTCGGCGACGGTCAGGCGCAGCCCGTTGATCGGCGGGTTGAAGGTGACGCCGCTGCCGAAGCCCGAGGCGTCGATCGTGCCGGCGAAGTCGTCGAGGTCGTCCCAGTCGGCGACGCCGCCGGTCTCGTTCGACTCGACGCCGAGGTTGGTGCTGCCGGTGATCGGGTCGTGGTGCGGGAGCGTGAGGGTGAGCTCGCGGATCTCGTTGGCGAGCATCTGCGCGGTGCCGGTGCGGACGGCCCAGCCGTTCTTGATGTGGTAAGCCTGCTGGGCCGACACCATCGCCAGGACGCCGACGCCGACGATCACCATGGTGAGGGCGGCCTCGATCAGGGTGAAACCGGCGGCCGCGGAGCGGCGCGTCGGGCGGTTTCGGGGTTTGGCGGTTGGGCGGTTTTTCATCGCGCTCGGCTCAAGCAACGTATTCAGTCGTTCCATCGGCAAACTTCACGCCACGCTTGGATGCCCGGCCCTCCTCACGATCGTTACGACCGGCGCAGGCCGCCAAACCGCCCGACCGCGGAACCGCCCCGTCACTTCACCAAGGTCGAGAGCTTGAAGATCGGCAGGATGATCGCCATGGCGATGAAGCCGACGACCGAACCCATGATGATGATCATGATCGGCTCGATCATGCTGGTGACGGTCTTGATGGTCTCCTTGAGGCGGCGGGCGTAGTACGACGAGACCTCGTCGAGCACCTCGCCGAGCTTGCCGGACTCCTCGCCGGCGGCGACCATCTGGACCACGGCCTTGGGCAGCAGCTTGCCCTTGTAGAGCGGCTGGGCGATCTTTTTGCCTTGCTTGACCGAGCTGTAGACGTTGCGCCACATCCGGCGGAACATGCGGTTGCCGCTGATCTCGCCGGTGATCTGGAGGGTGTCGAGCATCGGGACGCCGGCGTTGACCAGCTCGCCCATCGTGTGCAGCGACCGGCTGATGTACAGCGCGTTGAACATCTTCTCGAAGATCGGGAACTTGAGCTTCAGCTGGTCGAACCACCAGCCGCCGGACTCGGTCTTGCTGATGAAAAACAGCACGAGCCCGAGCACCACGAAGCCCAGCAGCACGGCCCACCACCACTGCACCATGAACCCCGACAGGGCCATGAGGAAGATCGTCGGCTTAGGCATCGCCGACTCCTTGCCCTCGAAGACGGCGGCGAAGCGGGGCAGGACGAACGTGAGCAGGAAGACGGTAACGAGCACGGCCATGGTGCCGATCACGGCCGGGTAGATCATGGCGCCCACGACCATCTGCCGGGTCTCGATCTGCTGGGCGAGGTAGGCGGCGATGCGGTCGAGCATCTGGCTGAACGAGCCGGACATCTCCGAAGCGCGGACCATGTTGACGTACAGCGGGCCGAACTGCTTGGGGTACTGGGCCAGGGCTTCGGAGAACGGCTTGCCGGACTCGACGTCTTGCTTGATCTGGTAGAGCTGCTGCTTGAACTTGACGTTCTCGGTTTGCTCGGCGATGCCCTCGAGGGCGGCGCGGAGGGAGATGCCGGCGCGGATCATGACCGCGAGCTGGCTGGTGAAGTTCAGCACGTCCTTGGCGTTGGGGCCGGAGCTGTAGTTGAGGGCTTTGAGGGTTTCGGAGAGCGACTTGCTGTTGGCGTTGCCGCGGACGGGGGTGAGCTGGAGGACGGTGTTTCCCTGGCTGCGCAGGGCCTGGGCGGCGGCCATGGCGTTCTCGGCCGCGAGGGTGCCGACGGTCATCTCCCCGCCGGAGGTTCGCATCTGGTATCGGTAGTTGGGCATAACCTTCGTCCCTTAGCCCCGGGCTTCGCCCGGGATCGTCTCTCTCACGGTTCTCGCCCCCGGGCAAAGCCCTGGGCTAACGGCACAAACTCCTTAGGCCACGAGCGCCCGCTCGAGCTTCTCGGGGTAGGCGGCCTGGGCGATCGCGTCTTCGCGGCTGATCATGCCGTTGAAGAACAGCTCGGCGATCGCGTTGTCCAGGCTGTTCATGCCCAGCTGACGGTTGGTCTCGATGACGTTGGGGATCTCGAACGCCCGATTCTCACGGATGAGGTTCCGCACCGCGGGGGTACACAGCATCGTCTCGACCGCGGGGACCATGCCCTTCTTGTCGATCCGGCGGAACAGCGTCTGCGACACGACCGCCTGTAGCGTGTTGGCCAGCATCGAACGGATCTGGTTCTGCTGGTCGGCGGGGTACATGTCGATGATGCGCTCGACCGTGTGCGAGGCGTTGACGGTGTGCAGCGTGCTGAACACGAGGTGGCCCGTCTCGGCGGCGGTGATGGCGGCGGCGGTGGTTTCGAGGTCACGCATCTCGCCGACGAGGATGATGTCGGGGTCCTGACGCAGGACGTGGCGGAGGCCCGAGGCGAACGACGGGGTGTCCATGCCCAGTTCGCGCTGCTCGATGCAGCACTTGTCGGAGATCATGGCGTATTCGACGGGGTCTTCGAGCGTGATGATGTGCTTGTGGTACCGCTTGTTCATCGCGTCGATCATCGCCGCGAGCGTGGTCGACTTACCCGAGCCGGTGTCGCCGGTGACGAGCACCAGCCCGCGGGGCAGGTAGGTCAGCCGGCTGATGACGTCGGGCAGGTTGAGGTCGGCCAGCGGCGGGATCTCGGTCTTGATCGCACGCAGGGCGATGCCGACGCTGCCGCGTTGGCTGTGGGCGTTGACGCGGAAGCGGCCCAGGCCGGGGATCTCGTAGGAGAAGTCCGAGTCCTTGATCTTGTCGAAGACGCGCATCTGGTCGTCGGTGGCCATGGCCTTGAGCATCCGCATCGCGCCCTCGGGCGTGATGACGGGGTAGTCCAAGGGCGTCATGGTGGTGTGCACGCGGGCCATGGGCGGGTGACCCGACACGAGGTGGATATCGGAAGAGCCCAGGTCCAGGGCCGTCTTGAGGATGGTGTCGAGTTCCATGCGTTTGCGTCTCGGGGAGGGGGAGCGGGGCAAAACAACCCGCGGACGCCGACGACACACTCGGTGCCGCGACGGTCCACACCCTCGAAACATCGGCCGAGCGGAGGGGCGAGATGAGCGGCCGAGCCGACCAAAGTGCGTCAACGCATCGCGCTTGCCCCGCCGTTGTATCCGCTGCGACCGGCACCACCCGCGGGGTCGGCGGCCACCGCGCAGCCGATAACGCGGCCCCCGGAACGGAGGGGCCGCGTCGAGGCTAAGCACGAGGAGAAGCCGCCGACTTCTCGGGAAGGCTCGGGGTCAGTTGTCGAACTGCCCGTCGAAGGCGATGTCGCTCGACGGGAAGTCGACGGCACGGACGAACTCGCAGGCTTCGGTCGCGCCGTACTCGCGGTCCATCCGGCCGTCTTCCCACTCGACCGAGAGCGGGCCGGCGTAGTGGATGTCGTTGAGGGCGACGATGATCTCTTCGAAGTCGATGTCGCCGTGGCCGAGGCTGCGGAAGTCCCAGTGGCGGCGGGGGTCGGTGAAGTTGGTGTGGCCACCGAAGACGCCGACGCTGCCGTCGCCGTGGCCCCACCAGGCGTCCTTCATGTGGACGTGGTAGATGCGGTCGGCGAACGTGCGGATGAACCGGACGTAGTCGACGCCCTGGTAGCCGAGGTGCGACGGGTCGTAGTTGAACCCGAACCGCTTGTGGCCGTTGACGGCGGCGACGGCCCGCTCGGCAGTGGCGGTGTCGAAGGCGATCTCGGTGGGGTGGACTTCCAGAGCGAAGTTGATGTCCTGCTTGTCGAACTCGTTGAGGATCGGGGTGAAACGTTTGGCGAAGTCCTTGAAGCCCTTGTCCCAGTAGGCCTGGTCGGTGGGCGGGAAGGCGTAGATCGAGTGCCAGATCGAGCTACCGGTGAAGCCGTTGACGACGCCCGGAAAATCGTCACCCGCCGCGCCCTTTTTCTTTCCGCGGCCGGGCCGGTTGTTGAGGAATCGGCGGCAGGCACGGGCGGCGGCCTTCATCTGCTTGGCGGCACGGCGGCGGACGCCCTCGGGGTCGCCGTCGCCCCAGACCGACTCGGGGAGGATGGATTTATGGCGTTCGTCGATGGGGTCGCAGATGGCCTGCCCCACGAGGTGCATCGAGATGGCGTAGCTGGTCAGGCCGTGGTCGGCGAGGATCTCCCACCGCCCCTTGCAGTATTTGTCGCCCCCGGAAGCGGCGGCCAATTCGACGTCGAAGTGGTCGCCCCAGCAGGCGAGCTCGAGCCCGTCGTACCCAAACGACGCGGCCTTTTCGCAGACGGTCTCGAACGGCAGGTCGGCCCACTGGCCGGTGAAGAGCGTGACGGGGCGGGGCATGGCAGAAACTCCGGGATGAGGTGAATCAGGCAGACAGCATACCCATCCCTGCGGGCCGCGCGGCTGCGTCTGCAGGTGGAGCTAGATTCAGGTGGACGCGGCTTCGGCAGGCGGCGCAGCGAGGGCCTGCTCCCGCGCGTGCGCGCTCGCCAACGCCAGCATACGCCGACGGAGTTCGGCCGTGATCGCTTCGGGCGAGTCGCCGCGGGCGGGGGTGAACGGCTCGCCAAACACGACCCGCCGATGGCCCGGGACAAAGAACTGCTTGAGCATGCTGCCGGTGACCGCGGTGCCCTCGATCCAACACGGCAGGATCTGCGCCTTCGATAGCCGGGCGGTGACGGCGACGCCGTCTTCAAATGGCTTGAGCACGCGGTCCGCCCCCTGGAGATGCCCTTCGGGGAAGATGCCCAGGCAGTCGCCGTCTTTGAGGTGGCCGACGATCTGGCGGACCTGCGTGGTGGCGGACTTGCGTTCGCCGGTGACGGGGTCGTTGTCGATGAAGACGGGGTTGATGATCCGCCAGAAGAACTCGATGGACTTGAACCGGTACGACGTGAGCATCAGCCAGCGGACCTGCCGCGGCAGCGCCACCTGCATGAGGAACGGGTCGAGCGCCGTCGTGTGGTTGGCCGCGACGACCACGGGCCCGGCCTGCGGCAGGTGGTGCCGCCCCGACCACTCCAGGCGGTGGTAGACCAGGCAGAACAAACGGCAGAGGTGCCAGAAGAAGTTGGCCCCGGCGGTGGGCATCGGGCCGCGGCACATGTACCGCAGCAGCCACACCCCGCCGAACGCCAGCATCGCCGGCCCCATCAACTGCATCACGATCACCAGCAGCCGGTCCGACCGCTCGCCCATCTGCCACACCGCCAGGTGCACGAAGATGATTGTCAGGTTGTCCGCCACCGCCGCCACGCCCATCACCCGGCCGCGCACGAACGACGGGCTGAGCGCCTGCACCATGGTCAGCGACGTGATGATCACGACGTTGCCCACCACGCCCAGCCCGAACGCCACCGCCGCGCCCACCCAAGCGTTCGGGCTCCACGCAAACAGCAGCACGCACAGCCCCGCCACCGCCAGGCTCCCCGAAAGCAGGATCGTCGACTCCCGCATCGTCTTTACCACCCCGACCACCACCGCCCCGGTTAGCATCCCGAAGCCCAAGCCCGCGCCGATGACGCTGAAGACGCTGAACAACTCGTTGTCCGCCAGGCCGTAGTTCCGCTTGGCCACCGCCAGCACGCCCGAGTACACCGCCGCCGCGACGCCCCACACCCCCGCGTGGATGCCGATCAGGAACACCAGCCCCAGGTGGTCCCGCAAGAACCGCGTCGCGCCGACCGCCGAGCGGGGGCTCGCCCGGGGCGGGTCGCTGCCGGCGGGGTCTGGCCCGGTCGCGGCCGCCGCGTGGTGGATCGGTCTCGGCTTTAGAAAGGCGAAGAACAGC
>JBCBSA010000007.1:0-21904 GCA_039819425.1 Planctomycetota bacterium | reverse complement strand
CAACGATTCCGGCAAACCGCAGAAAGGCACGATCAACGCCGCCAACAGCGACGAGGCGTTGGCCCGCATCAAGAGCCAGGGCTTCTTCCCCACCTCGATCCGCGAGCAGAAGGTCAAGAAGGGCTCGGCCCCCAAGGCCGGCGTCAAGGGCGGTGCCGGTGGGGGTAAGAAGAAAGCCGGCCAGATCACGATCAACATCGGCGGCGTCAGCAGCAAGACCCTGACTCTCTTCACCCGCCAGCTCTCGACCCTCCAGGACGCGGGCCTGCCCATCCTCCGGTCGCTGGCCATCCTCGAGCAGCAGCAGAAGCCCGGCCTGATGAAGGACACGCTCGACGCGGTCCACGAAGAGGTCTCCTCCGGGGCTTCGCTCTCCGACGCCTTCGCCAAGCACCCCAAGGCCTTCGACAAGCTCTACACCAAGATGATCGCCGCCGGCGAGGTCGGCGGTGTGTTGGACCTCATCCTCCAACGCCTCGCCGAGTTCCTCGAAAAAGCCGCCCGCCTCAAGCGGCGCATCATCTCCGCGATGATCTACCCCGCCGCGGTCATCAGCGTCGCCGCCATCATCGTGCTGGGCATCATGATCCTGATCGTGCCCAAGTTCATCGACATCTTCGACGACTTCGACACCGACATGCCCTGGCTGACCATCCAGCTCATCGAGTTCTCCAAGTGGCTCGGCGGCAGCCTGCTGGGCTCGCTGGGGGCCAAGCAGTTCAACCAGGACCAGGTCATCCCCGGGATCGTGTGGGCCCTGCTCTCGCCGTTCGCGATCTTCTTCGGCTTCAAGCTCATCCGCAAGACCTCGGGCGGCAAGCGGGTGATCGACCGCGTCACCCTGATCACCCCGATCCTCGGCGGCCTGGTCGCCAAGGCCACCATCGCCCGGTTCACCCGGACGCTGGGCACCCTGGTCAACGCCGGCGTGCCCATCCTCGACGCGATCACCATCACCTCCGAGACCACCTCCAACTCCAAGTACGCCGACGCCCTCAAGTCCGTCCACGACAGCGTCCGCCAGGGCGACAGCTTCGCCGAGCCACTGCGTAAGGCCAAGGTCTGCGACCCCCTGGTCGTCAACATGATCGACGTCGGCGAGGAGACCGGTGACCTCGACAAGATGCTCTTGAAGATCGCGGACAACTACGACGAGGAGGTCGACGTCGCCGTGGCCGGCCTCGTGTCGCTGCTCGAGCCGGTGATGGTCGTCGTGCTCGGCGGCATCGTCGGCGCGATCGTGATCGCCCTGTTCCTGCCGCTCGTGAAGCTGATGCAGTCCGTGATCTGACCCCCCGGAAGCCCCCGGAAAGCCCCTCCGGAAGTTCCCCCAAGCCGAGGGCTGCGGAGCCCCGGAAGGGGCGACAAAGCCCCGGATCCCCCCGCCCCCGCCGCCATGCACACACGCACCCCCTCCCCCACCCACCGCCGCCACCTCGCGGGCTTCTCGCTTGTCGAGATCCTCGTGGTCATCTCCATCGTCGTCCTGCTCGTGGGCATCTCCATCCCCGCCGCGATCAAGATGCTCGGCAGCGCCGAGAACAACCAAACCCGCAGCGTCCTCAACGGCCTGGCCTCCGCCGCCGACTCCTACAACATCGTGACCGAAAAGACCGTCGATCACACCCAGAACCGCGACGATTTCGGGAACACCATCAATCTCGACATCGACGGCGATAACGTCGATTTAACGCTGGCCTACTTCGTCTTCTACGCCGGCCAGGTCCCCGAGTCTGCTCGCCTCATCGCCATCGCCGCCAAGGACGACCTCACTTTTCAAGGCCGGCCGATGCTCAACGTCAACGAAGACATCGTGAACAACAACGTAAGCCTGGCCAACTTCGGCGATATCCAACTCCTCGACTCCTGGGACACCCCCATCCGCTACGCCGGCGGCGTCAGCCACAGCGATACCTTCACCGACGACGACTACCTTCCCGCTCACCCCACCGCGTTCTTCGCCTCCGCCGGGCCCGACGGCGAGTGGGGCGCGGTGATCCGCAACACCAACGAGCCCGACCCGTCGGTCGACAACGACAACGACGGAAACCCCGACGCCGCGGACAACATCTACAGCTTCGACCTCAACTGACCCGTGGGCCACGACCCGCCGCCATGCAAACCTTTCTCCCCACCGAACCCTATCACCGCTCACGCCGCTCCCCGTGGCGACAACGCCGGGCCGTGGCGTTCACCCTGATCGAACTGCTCGTGGTCATCTCGATGATCGCGGTGCTCGTCGGGCTGAGCTTCCCCGTCCTGCGGGTGACCCTCCAGAGCTCGGCCGTCAACACCGCCGAGGGCCAGGTCAACAACGCCCTCTCCGGTGCCCGCGTCTACGCCACCCGCTACAAGCCGTTCGTCACCGCCCGCCCCGTCGGCGGCGCCCTGCGCACCAGCTCCGACCACGGCGACGGGTTCAGCGGCGCGGTCGTCGTCTTCGCCCCCGACAACACCCTCCGCATCATGGAGAACGACGAAAACGCTTGGGACCCCAACCCCCCCGGCGGCGTGCCCACCGGCTGGCTCGAGCTCATGATCCCCGGCCGCAACGGCTATACCCCCGTCCCCGACCTCGAAGACCTCCGCATGACCGGCCGCGTCCTCGCCCTGGGCATCGTGCGCGTTGGCAGCGGAAACTACGACGTCCGCCTCGTCCCGCCCCCCTTCGCCCTCCGCTTCGACCGCCAGGGCACCCTCGCCGAAGGCCAAGACGACGGCGGTGCCCTCACCGCCCAGGCCTGGGACCGCTTCGTCTACGTCAGCCCCGACGGCAACGGCCGGTCCATCGGCAGCGGCACCAACGCCATCGAGACCACCGACTACGACATCGACGACGACCGGCCCGCCGGCACGCTTAACGCCGGCGCCTTCGGCCTCGACGGCAACCAACGCATGCCCGACGGCCGCGTCGAGCTCCCCTTCGGCGCCATCGAAACCGTCGCCGGCGTCCTCATCGTCGACCCCGAAGAGGTCCCCCCTCGGTTCCGCCACCCCGGTACCGGCACCCAAACCACCCTCGGCTTCGACCGCGACAACCTCGCCATCTACGACGTCAACCCGTCCGCCGCCCTCCTCCACTGGGCCGCCGAAAACCCCACCTTCGGCCGCATCCTGCTCTTCAACCGCTACACCGGCCAAGACCTCACCCGCTAACCCCCCCGCCCCCGGAATTCCCCAGAAGAAACCTTTACCACCTGGTTCCCCATGAAGCCGAGGGCTGCGGAGCCCCGGCCGGGGCGACAAAGCCCCGGATCCCCCCTCCCAAACCGACTCCCCATGCACCCCCACCGTCTCCCCCAACCCGCCGCCCGCCCGGCCTTCACTCTCAACGAGATCCTCATCGCCTTGGGCATCCTCGGCCTTGGCATCGTCGCCGTCGCCTCGCTCTTCCCCACCGCCGCCTTCCTCCAGAAGCAGGCCGTCAACGAAACCCTCCGCCAAAACCATACCCGTTCCAGCGACGCGGTGCTCGAGGGCGTGGGCATCAGCAACGCGATCCTCCTGAATTTCGCCGCGTTGATCGAGACCGATCCGGGTACTTATGATGCGTTCACTATTCGCCAAGGCGACAACGTCGTCGATCCCGAACTCGATGTCTTCGCCTTAGCAGAAATCGATTTAACCACGACAGACGCCACAGGTATTAATCCTAGTGCAACTGCCACTACTCCGATATCTGAAGGTGGTCTTGGCGGTCAGCCCGACATGACATTGAATGCGGGGCTCGACCTCAGCGATTCTTATCTGTACGGCCCATCGAATGCTTTCCCCAACGGCCGCTTTCCTATTGCAGCTCGCAGCTTCCCCAGCAGCACCCCCGCCACGACCGCCAACAACTACATCGACCGCGAGGTCTTCGTCGTTCCGCTGGTCCGCCAGGGCATCGAAGCCAGCACGATCTTCCCCGACTGGTCGGTCTTCGCGTTCGTGCTCCAGCCGCCCAGCCAACTTCGCAATGCCAATACATACGCCACGGGAAACTACACGGCCATCAACAGCGCGTTTAACAGTTACATCTGCGCCAACCCCGCTGACGCCGACTATGTCCCGAAGGTCTTCCGCGTGCCCGTCGCCTGGAACGCCAACGACCCGAACGTGATCGACCCGCCGTTCTCGCTCGACGGCTTCCTCAAGGCCGGCGAACTGATCCTCGGCGACAACGGCAAGATCTACCGCATCGCCCAGTTCAACCCCGCCGGCGACGAGATCCTCGTCGAGTCGCAGACGATCTTCGAGCCGATCAACGAGCGCGACCTGACCGCCATCTGGATCGCCCCCGCCCCCGGCGGCGCCGACCAGGACTCCCCGCTGGGCGACCTCCGGCTGCTGTCGAACCAGGTCGTCCGGGCCGAAGACCTCTAACCACTCAACCGCCCCATCCACCCGCACAATGACTCACGCCCCCCCACCCACGCCTCTTTCGTCTCTCGGCCTCTCCCGCCCACGCCGCGGCGGGTTCACGCTGATCGAGCTGATCACGTCGGTGAGCATCCTGGCGTTGATGCTGACGCTGGCGGCCCGGGTGTTCTTCGACGCCCAGACGGCGGTGGAGCGGGGCAACCAGACCAGCCAGATCATCGCCGAGCAGCGGGCGATCAGCCAGCCGCTCTTCGACGACGTCCGCAACATGCACGTCTTCGAGCGCGGCCTCGGCGGCAACACCCCGGGCTTCCTGGTGATCCACCAGAACGCGTTCGCCGGTGTGTTCTTCCCGCCGATCGACGAACGCACCAGCGATACCCGATTCTGGACGCGAGACGCCAGCGGCGACGGCAACCCCAATCAAGCGGACGACGTGATCCGCTCCGACCAGATCGCCTTCTTCCGCGACGCCGGCGGGCTCCGGTCCCTCACGCCCGGCGGCTTCGACAGCTACGACTCCGAGGCCCGCGCCCAGAACGCCCGGGTGTGGTACGGCCACGTCTCGCCGGTGCCGGACAACCCCGCCAACCCCAGCCTCGACCCCGGCAATACGGATTACGACCTCGCCACCCAACTCGTTCTCGGTCGACAAGCAATGCTGCTGATCGAAAACTCCAGTTCGACCACTTACCCCAATGGCGATCCGGGCGACGACCCTCGATCCGCCAATAACCGTGAGTTCGGTGTATCGATCGGCGGCACGTCCGCGTCACCCGAAAATGACACATTTTCCGGTGAGTTCGACATACTCGACATCAGCGCAGCTAACCTGGTTTATGACGATAACGGCTCCGATCCGAGCGGCGGACCTCTCGGACTGTTCCGCACGCCGACCTTTGATGAGGCTGCGCCGGGTAACCAAAGTGTTTTCGGCGAGTTGGCGGATCGCTTCCCTAAAGACGATACACCCGACGACTTGCCCAACGCTTTTTATGCTGATTTCGCCGCTGGTTGGCTTTATGCGACCACCGGCCAACGTCTTCGAGCGTCCACTCGACTCGACACCGACTTCACAACCGGCGGCATCTTCACCGCCGACGAGATCGCCCGACTCCACGCCGCGTTCAGCCCACACGTCGCCGACTTCGCCATCGAGATCGCTTGCGACTGGTCCGACGACCTCGACCTCTTCACGACCCCCGGCGTTCCCACCGCCGGCCCAGACGGTATGCCCGATAACGAGCCCGACCGCGATGGGGCCGGCAACATCCGTTGGTATACCCTCTTCCGCCCCAACCCCGACACCGACGACGACGGCATCGGCAATAACTTCCCCGACGAACCCGTGACGTACGACGGGTCGGTCAACGTCTCTCCCTTCAACGGTACCGCCGGTGCTCCCGCCATCCCCAACCCGTTCGTCTACACCAACGCCGCCGGCGTCGGCCCCGCCGGCTCCGCCACCTTCGTCTTCAGCCACACCGGCGACAACCCCGCAACCGACGCGAGCACCAACCCGCCCAACGGGTTAATCGAAGGCTGCGGCAAGTACTGGCCGTACCTCATCCGCTTCCGCTACCGCCTGATGGACGGCAAGGGCGAGTTCCGCTCGCAAAACCCGGTGACCGGCGACCCCGTCGTCGGTCGGTGGTTCGAGCAGATCGTCCCCGTCCCCCGCCCCGCCGGCATCTTCTAACCCCCCGCCCCCGGAAGAAGTTTTCACACCGCTTTTGGAAGCTCAACACCCCCCGTCCTCTCGACGCCGGCTCCGCCCGGCCCCGCACGAAAGGAAACCCGCGATGACCCCGTCTCGCCCTTCCCAACCTCCCGTACCCGCCACAGTAACCCGGTCCGCGGCTCGTCGAGTCATGGCTCAGGGCGATGCCCGCCGGGGCGGGTCGGCGATCGTGCTGGCGATCGTGACGATCGTGATGATGTGTATGCTCGGTGCTGCCTACCTCCAGATGGCCCGCATCGACCGCCGCACCGCCGCCGCCGTCGATACCCGCACCAACCTCGACGAAGCCTCGATCCTCCGCTACATCGGCCAGGTCCTCGCCGGCGACGTCCCCCGGGGCACCGCCTCGACCGCGCCCGAGGTCTACGACTACCCCTGGTCCGACGCGGCGGGCGTGCTCGCCGTCGACGACGTGTTCTCGCCCATCGTGATCCCCGGCCCCGCCCCCAACTTCAACAACGGCGACCTGCCCACCCGCGAACCGCGGCTGTCGTCGGGCCTCAACGATGCGGCCGGTAACCAACGCGCCCAGATCAGCGACCGCGACGACGCCTGGCTGGCCTCGACCGAACCCGATCCGACGACTCTGCTCTGGCCGCACATCACGAACCTCCGCGGCGTGTTCCTCGACCTCGACCCGACCGCCTTCGTCGCGGACCCGGCCGACCCGACCGGCCCGGCGGTGTTTCCGCTGCAGTACCTCTCGACCGCCGACAACAACGTCGACAGCGGCGACACCGGGGCCCTGACCGCGGTGGCGACCGCCAACCCCGCGGTCGATGCCTTCAAGTTTGCCGACGCCGACGGCGACGGCATCTACGACAGCCGGTGGACCTGGGCGCCGCTTCCGTCCGACGACGGGTTGGCCTTCGTCATGGCGGTGCGCATCATCGACAACTCGTCGCTGCTGGACCTCAACACTTGGGCTTACGACCGGGTCAACCAGGCCGCCAGCCCCAACGACAACTCGCCGCGGTGGCTCTGGCCGGGTGAACTCGATCTCGAATCGTCGCTGGCGATGGTTCAGAACCGCGCCGGCGTCGGGGCGGTCACCGCCCAGGACGTGCTCACCAACGGCGCCCCCACGGGCCGCAACCTGCCCGGGGCGACCTACAACACGCTCAACGGCCGGCTGTACAACTGGCTCGACGCCTCGGCGGTCTGGCGGTCGGTCAACCGGGCCGACACCGATATCCTGAACGATTGGACCGTCATCGGCTCGGGCCAGGAACAGAACGGCTCGTCAACCACCGGCGAGGCCACGACGCAGCCGCCGGGCACCAACTACAACCGCTATTCCGTCCGCCAAAACGAGGTCGAACTGCGATGGCGTAACGGCGTCACCCGCGCCACGCCCGACAACTCCGGCCAAGAGCCCGACGCGCCGATCGAGGGCCTCGATTTCAACCTATTCCGCACCGATCTGGCTAGCCCCCCCCCCCTGTTCGATCCCGAAACGGCGTGGGACAATACCGGTTTCTCCCCCGAGCTCAGCTTCTTCTTCAACGAGCCGCGGAAGATGCTCACCGTGATTTCGGGGTCGGCGGACTACGGCCGGGTCAACATCAACGAGGCCGATATCGACGAACTCGAAGACGCGTTCAGCGAAGACATCGACTACGACCGGGCCACCGCGTCGACCGATCCGAACGACCCCGACCCCCGCCTCTTCGTGGCCGGCGGCTGGGAAGACGAAGACGAGTTTGCCGAGCAGGCGGCCGCGATCGTCGCCGACTTCCTCGACGAAGACAACGAGGTCACCCGTCAGGGCGACATGTACGGCATGGAATACCTGCCGTTTATCAGCGAGGTGTACGTCCAGGGGCGGTATTCTTTCGAGTTGGCCGACCTCGTGCCCGGAGATGCGGTGGCCGGTACCCCGACACAAGCGACCTGGCGCCACGCCGCTGGGGACTACGGCGCGGCGATCGAGATCGTTAACCCCTGGCCTTGGGAGATCCCGCTGGCCGACGTCGAGTTGTTCGTGGACGACGGCGTCGGTGCCCCCATCGACGGGTCGGCCCTCCAATCCTGGGGGACCCTGCAAGCCCTGACCGGAAGGACCACGCTCGCCGGTCACGAACAGATCACCATCGTGCGGCACGACGAGAACGCGGGCAACAACCGACAGGAAACCCAAGACTTTATCGATAACTCAAACGGCATCGAGACTCAAATTGCGGTCAACGAAGACTGGCCCACTGGCACCGACGACGACGGCGTCATCATCCGGCTCGAAGCCGCCGCGAGTGACGGAAACCGGGTTCTTTACCAACAGGTCCAAGCCCCCGAGATCCCCGAGGAGGTCATTCAGACTTACGACGCGGCCCAACCGTTCCCGCTCACCGGCGGCGAGATCGGGTACGTCCAATTCACCTCCCTCGGCACCGCCAACGGCTTCAACGTGATGGCCGTCCGAGACGACGAGTTCGACCTGGACGCTTACGACGTGGCCCCCGTTCCGCCCCTGCTGACGACTTCGCGGACGATCCACTCGCCCGCGCCCGCGACGACCGGTGCCACGGCCCAGCTGGACACCGCCAGCAAAGGCGTGGCCGGGCTGGATAACCGCGTACTCGACGCCGCCGACTCGGGCGCGGCCCCAACGGCCGGCGATGAGCCCTGGGTGATCGGCAACGCCGAACGCATGTACCGGTCGGGTGACCTGCTGCGGGTTGTTTTCCTCGGCCCTCGTCTTGATACCGTGACCGGTACGGCGCTGCCGATCGCCGACGTCTGGCACGCCAACTTCTTTGCCGATCCGACTCTCAATCCCCAGGTCGCCGGTAAAGGCATCCTGCAGGAGTATCGTGTCGGCAGCGCGATGCTGGACCTGGTCGACCCCGGGTTCGACGGCGACCGGGACACGGACGTGGCCGGCAACCGCAACGCCGAGGTGAGCGTCGATTTCCCCGTGTCGCACGCCGCCTTCTATCTCGCCCGGTTCACGACGCTGGACGTCAACAACGGCAACGGCGGGCTCGTCGCGGGTCGGCCCAATATCAACACCATGCCCCGGCGCTTGCTGGCGACCGCCCTGCCCTTCACCACCGCAGCGGCGGTCAACACCGCGACACCACCCGGTATTGCCTCGTCGCCGTTGACCCTATCGATCATCAATGCTCGCGAGAACCCGAACGCGACGGCCGGCGGCGTGGCCGGAACCCAAGGGCTTCAGTTCCCCTCTCAGCTCGCCCACCTCATACCAGGGATACCCGCGGTCCCGGCGAGGTTCTACGATCCGAACCCGGCCAACATCGCGAACACCCGTGACGAAGTTGTCGACTTCAACGAATTCGAACCCAACGCGGGTGGTGCCGACGCCACCCACACGACCGACACCTTCAGCCAGGACCGCGAAGAATTCACCATACTGCTCAACTACTTCAATCAGGTCGTCGCCACCCGATCGGACATCTACACGGCCTACGTCCTGGTGCGGGCCTACAGCGCCAGCGACTTCACCAACGGCACCCCGCTCGACCCGAGCGACGACGTGATCGACGAGTTCCGCCTGCTTGCGGTCTTCGACCGCTCGACTGTGAACGCCAACGGCTTCCCGCGCATCCTCGCGGTGCAGCGATTCGAGGACGGCCCTTGACCGAAACCCCCGGCAACCCCGGAATTTTCGAGCGGATCGTCGCCGGCGAGCTGCCCTGCTATCGGCTGCACGAGGACGAGCACACGCTGGCGTTCCTCGACGTCGGGCCGGTGGCCCGGGGGCACTGCCTGCTGATCCCCAAGACGCGCTACGTCGAACTCGACGACGTGCCCCCGGAAGTGGCCGCAGCGCTCGGGCAAGCGTTGCCGAGGCTGGTGGCGGCGGTGAAGCGCGTGACCGGGTGCGACGGCGTCAACGTCTTGCAGAACAACGGTGAAGCCGCCGGGCAGGCCGTGACGCACGTCCACTACCACGTCATCCCGCGCTATGCTGGTGGCGGTGGCTTCCGCTTCGACTGGCCGGCCGGCTCGCTCGTCGCCGACGATGCCGAGGCGTTGCGGGCCTCGATCCATCAAGCCCTGACCGAAACGGCTTAACCTGACCTGCTCGATTCCGCTCCAACCCGGAGTACGACCTATGACCCAACCCCTTTCTCGCCGTCCCGCCCCGGGTTTTTCGCTCGTCGAGCTGCTCGTGGTGATCGGCATTATCGCCCTGCTCGTCGGCATCTTGCTGCCGGTGTTGTCCAACGCCCGTGAATCTGCGCAATCGGCGAGGTGTATGAGCAACATGCGGCAGCTGACATTGGCTATGACAGGCTACGCCAACGATTACAACCGCCAACTTCCTCAACCGGGCAACGAACAAGATTTTGCCACGGTCCAGCAAGAACGCGATGCGCTTTGGTTCAACGCCGTGGATTATTATCTGGGGAATCAGATCAGCGACGGTACCGTCGCTGACCGGAACTACGATGAATTTAAGCAGGATCCGTCCTATCTCGTTTTACCCATCACCGTCGGCGGAACAACACACGACGACCAAAATGTTCGAACGTACAAGATGAACATTTACTTCGGCCACGACGGCATCTCGGGCCTGAATCCAACCGCGACGGCGGGCAACAAAGCGGGATTGCCGTTTGCGTTTTACCGGCTAACGGATGTGCCCCAACCATCCGAAACATTTTTGATTGGTGACGGCAGGGCCCACGACACGCCAGCCACGGATGGTACGATCGACGCAGACGAGTTTGCGATGTCCGAAGCTTTCATCGGACCCAGGCACTCGGGGGAAACCGTTAACCTCGCAAAGGTCGATAGCAGCGTGGAGGGGCAATCTAATCCTACGAGGCTCACTGGAGCTGGATATACAGCCTGGTTTAGCCGCGATACGGAGCCGGATGAAACGCTGTGGCCGGACGTTATCTTCAACTTTCGGCCCGAAAGCTTCGGTCCGTAACTTGAATCTTACAGCGATCCTTTTGTGCTCGGGATGTCGCCGTGGGTTACGGCGACGGCGGCACGGAGGGCGCGGGCGAAGGACTTGAACAACGCCTCGGCGATGTGGTGGTTGTTGGTGCCCCAAGGGACCTCGAGGTGGAGGTTCATCTTGGCCTCGTTCGACACGGCGCGGAAGAACTCTTCGACGAGCTGGACGTCGAACTTGCCGATGCGTTCGCCGGCGATGGCCGGGGGGTCGATGCCGTAGCCGACCCAGGGCACGCGGAAGACGAGGGCGGGTCGGCCCGAGAGGTCGAGGTCGCAGCGGGCGAGGGTCTCGTCCATGGGGACGTTGGCGGAGCCGTAGCGTTCGATACCGCGTTTGTCGCCCAGGGCCTGGCCGAGGGCCTGGCCGAGGACGAGGCCGACGTCTTCGACGGTGTGGTGGTCGTCGATGTGGGTGTCCCCGTGGCAGCGGACGGCGAGGGCGAGCCGGCCGTGCTTGGCGACGGCGGTGAGCATGTGGTCGAAGAAGCCGACGCCGGTGTCGATGCCGACGGGGCCGTCCGAGAGGACGGCAACGGGATCATCGAGATTGAGCGACAGGGTGATCTTGGTCTCGGAGGTTTCGCGTTGGACGGCGGCGTGTCGGGTCATGGTCGGGCGGAGATCGGGTGCGGGGTGGGGGTGAGGGTGGCGTCGAGTTGTTCGAGCAGGCGGTCGGTCTGGGCGGGGGTGCCGACGGTGATGCGGAGGCGGTCGGCGAGGCGGGGGGTGTCGAAGTGGCGGACGAGGAGGTTGTTCTGTTTGAGGTGTTGGTAGAGGGCTCGGGCGGGTTTGTCTGGGGGGGAGGTGGCGAGGACGAAGTTGCTGTGGCTGTCGGGGACGGTGAAGCCGCGGTCGCGGAGGGCTTGGGTGAGGCGCTTTCGTTCGGCGACGACGCGGTCCCAGGTGGAGCGGGCGTAGGGCTGGTCGCGGAGGGCGGCGACGGCGGCGGCCTGGGCGAGGGCGTCGGTGTTGTAGGAGTCGCGGGCCTTGTCGAGGGCGGCGATGAGGGCCGGGTCGGCCAGGCCGTAGCCGAAGCGGAGGCCGGCGAGGGAGTAGCCCTTGCTGAGGCTGCGGAGCAGGACGACGTTGTCGAGGCGGTCGTCACGCAAGAGCGGCAGGGCGTCGTGCGGGGCGAAGTCGACGTAGGCCTCGTCGACGACGAACACGCCTTTGAAGGTTTGGGCGAACCGGCGGAGGCGGTCGACCGATTCGAGGCGGCCGGTCGGGGCGTGGGGGTTGACCAGGAAGGCGAGGCGGCAGCCCGCGGCGTTGAGCCGGTCCGCGGTGTCGTCGGGGAGGGCGAAGTCGCCCCCGTCCCCGGAATCGCCCCCGGAATCGCCCCCGGAATCGCCCCCGGAATCGCCCCCGCAAGTGTCGCCGCTGCGCTCGACGACGGTTACGGGGGTGTCGTGGATCCGGGCGAGGACATCGTAAAGCGAGTAGGTGGGGGAGGTGATGCCTATCCCGCCGCCCCCGGAAGCCGCTTCGGGGGGGCTCGGGGCTTTGTCGCTGCGCTCCGCAGCCCTCGGCTTGGAGGGAGTGGGAGTCGTGAAGACGGTGAGGAGCAGGCGGAGGAGTTCGTCGCCGCCGTTGGTGGCGATGACGTGAGCGGGGGTGAGGCCGTGGACTTCGGCGGCGGCGGCACGGAAAGCGGCGGCGTTGGCCGACGGATAAAGACGCAGGGCCTCGCTATCGACTTGGCGGATGGCGTCGAGCACGGCCGGGGACGGGGGGTAGGGGTTCTCGTTGGTGTTGAGCTTGATGACCCCGCCGTCGGCGGCTGAGCCGGGCTGCTCGCCGGGCACGTAGGGGGCGAGGCGGCGGATGTTATCGCGTTCGAGAGCCATGGCGGATGGTCATCGTCGCAGGGGCGAACGCATCGGTCAAAGGCCCGACGTTCTCGTCACGGCCGGGCCTACACTGTGCGGATGCTCACGGACGGTTCAGAGAAACAACGGCAAACCGGCCGGTTGGTTCTAAACAGAACTCTGTCGGTGGCTGTCTCGTGTTTGATTGGCCTGACGGCCTCGGCCGACGAGTCCTCCTTGACGGGCAAAACCGAGCCCTGGCCGGCCGACCGGGAGACGACACAGGCGGCGCTGGTCCTGTTCAACGACGCGGCGGAGGTCCAGGTGGACGGCCGCCACCACGTGCTGCTGCGCTCGCTGCGTCATCTCGAAGACCCGGGCCTGCGGCCGTTGTTTGTGGGGTTGTCGGAGGCGGAGCACCCGTCGCTGCGGGTCCACGGCCGGCTGGGACGGGCGGAACTCGCCGAGCCCCGCGGGCTGTCGCTGGCGGACATCGCCGAGGTCGCGCGAGATGACGAGCGGCACGAACTGATCGCGGCGGCGCTGGACGGAGGGCTCATCCCCGACGAGATCCGGTCGGCTCTGCTGGGGTGGTCGGGGCTGGACGCGGGGGTCAAGCTGCTGTTGGTGACGCCGCGGGTAGCGGCCGGTGAGTTTGGCACGGACTCGCCGGGGTACGTTGACGTGGCCGCGGCGCTGAACGACGCGGCGCTGGGGCGACAAGGTTTGGCGGCGTTGCTGCTCCATGAACTCGGAGATGCGCAAGGCACGGCGGTGTTGCGTGAGTTGGCGGAGATCGAATCGGCCGAGGCCGAGGCGGTCCGGGCGGTGTTGCTGGAGACGGCCTGGATGCAGGGGCTGCGCGGGGCGGGGCCGTGGGCGGCGGCGGTGGCGGAGCGGCCGGGGGTGTCGCCGACGGTGGAAATGCTGGCGCGGCGGGTGGCGATCCGATTCGGAGCCGAGGGGGCGGAGTCGGGTTGGGCCGAGGCGTTCGCGGGGGCAGAAGAGGTGTCTCGGCGGACGCGTCTGGCGTTAACGGGGCTGGAGGTGTCGCCGTGGATGGCGTCCGAACGGTTCGACGCGCTGGTGTCGTCGGAAGACGAGCTGATCGCGGCGCTCGGCCGGGCGGGCCGGGCGGTGGCTCGTGGCCGGGCCGACGGCGCGGCGGCGTACAACGGCGAAGGGGGACACGACGCGGTGCTGGCCGCGTTGATCGACCGCCAGCACGCGCGGGTGTCGCGATGGGCGGCGGACTTTGCGGCCGAGACACGCTCCGCGGCGCTGGCGGCGGCGGTCGTCGAACGGACCCGGCCCGGCGAGCCGCGCGGCCGGGCCCGCCGGATGGACGCGGTGGCGCGGGCGACGGCGACCCTGGTTGAGCTCAACGAGGCGATCGCCTCACGAGGAGTGTCCACGGCCTTGGCGGAGCGCTCGGGCGACGACGACGCGGCGTGGCGACGGGCGGTGCTGCTAGGGCTGTTGCGCAGCGAACCGGCGGCGGCCCGGGGGGCGGTGACCAACCTGCCGACCTTCGACGACCGCCCCACCGCGGCGATCGCGCTGCTGCTGCGGGCCCGCGTCGGCGAGGCCGACTGGACCACCCGGCAACTCGATGCCCTGTCGCTGGCGGTCCGCGGCGGCGCGGGATTGGACGATTCGCTGCGTATCGTTGCCGCCTGGACCTACCTCAAACACACCGGCCAAGGGGCCGGCGCGATCGCCGCGGTCCTGGCCCCAGCACCGCCGCTCGGCGAGGAATCGACCCCGGCCCCAGGCCCAGGCAAACGCCCATGAGGCCGGCCTCGGGCACGGAAAAAGAGCACGATTTCGGCTAATCTCCCGCGTTCGTCCCGTCCCCGCCGATGTCTTTGCCGTATGAGCCACATCCCCCTTTCGCAGCCCGACATTTCCGAAGCCGAGATCGAAGCGGTCACCCAGACGCTGCGGAGCGGCCGCCTGAGCATCGGTCCCCAGCAGGAAGAGTTCGAGTACGCCGTCGCCCGCCGCTCGGGGCGACGCCGCGGCGTGGCGGTGTCGTCGGGCACCGCGGGGCTGCACTTGGTGCTCCAAGCCCTGGGCGTCGGGCCGGGCGACGAAGTCATCACCACGCCGTTCAGCTTCATCGCCTCGGCCAACTGCATCCTGATGGCCGGGGCGACGCCCGTCTTCATCGACATCTGCCCGACCTCGCTGAACATGGACCCGGCCAAGGTCGAGGCGGCTATCACCGACAAAACCAAGGCCGTCGTCGCCGTCGAGGTCTTCGGCAACACGACGCACTTCGTCGAGTTGGAAAAGATCGCCCGCCGCCACGAGATCCCGCTCGTCGAGGACTGCTGCGAGGGGCTCGGCGGGATCGCGGCCGGGGGGCGGGCCGTCGGCTCGTTCGGCCGGGCCGGGGTGTACGGCTTCTACCCCAACAAACAGGTCACCACCGGCGAGGGCGGCCTGATCGTCACCGACGACGACCAACTCGCCGACCGCTGCGTAAGCCTGCGCAACCAGGGCCGCGCGACCCGGGCCCACGCGGGCGCCGACCGCCAGGCCGGCTCGTGGCTCGCCCACGAACGCCTCGGCTACAACTACCGCCTCTCCGAGATCAACGCCGCGCTGGGCGTCGCCCAGATGAGCCGTCTCGACGCGATGCTCGACGCCCGCCGCGCCGTCGCCGGCCACTACATGCGTCGGTTGATGGACGCCGACGACCTGGTCCTGCCCACCGTCGAGGCCGGCGCCGAGGCCACCATGTCCTGGTTCGTCTTCGTCCTCCGCCTCACCGCCGACTACGGCCGCACCGAACGCGACCGCATCATCCAGGGCCTCAAACGCCACGATATCGGCGCGTCGAACTACTTCCCCTGCATCCACCTCCAGCCGTTCTACCAGCAGCAGTTCGGCTACCAGAAGGGCGATTACCCCATCGCCGAGTCCATCAGCGAACGCACTATCGCCCTGCCGTTCTTCAACCGGATGGATGAGACGCAGGTCGAGTTAGCGTGCCACACGCTGAAGGTGATGATCCAGCGGGAGCAGCTGCTGAAACGGGATTGAGGCTCCGCACCCTACCCTGCGGCGACTTGCTTACCAGCTCTCGGTTATATCACTGATTCACGGTACGCCGGCAGCAGATGCTCTTGGACTCTGAAAGAAGACCACGTCTCGTCTTTATCAAGCAAACAGCGAGACCAAGGAGCGAAATCAGACTTCCGAGGTCGAATAAGCCGCATCCGAAAGGATCCAGGTTTTTTGCAGTGGGATTTCGGAACGTAATTCTTCAGTCAACTGGTCGTAGCAGGACAGAAGTTCGTCGATCAGCTGATCCGAACTCCATAACCGAACCCTGAAAAACTGCGATGCTTCCTCGGCCTCGACCGTCTTTTTGAATCCGCTCCAAGACACCAATAATCCATATTCCGCCTGCATGTTCTGCATCACACCGATGAGTTGATCCAGGACTTGCCGGCCAATCGGGGCAGTCTCTGTTTTCACCTGTACACACAACCTTGGGTGATCGAACCCGAGTACCCCCTTTCCAGCCAACAGATCGACACCCTTGTCGGCACCGATCGGACTTTGATAAACGGTGTAACCCTGCGCTTCCAAAATACCGCCAACCAGGCGTTCCATCTCGTGAGATTTGTACTTCTGCTGAATCCACTGGCGTATCTGGTCTCGCGCCAAGCCTTCGAGGTCGATCACCGTGCCAATACTAAGATCATCATCGGGATCACTTTCGTCCTGATGCTTCTGCGAAAGGGCATGGACGGCGGATGACTTGCCGTTAATGGCCCTCGTAACTCGCTGTTCGATATTCTCGGCCTTGATCCCACAGAAAGTGGTCGCGGCATTCAGCTTGGATTGAACTTCATTGTCAAAATTCGATTTAGGGATGGTATCTTCACGCCAGTCGACTTCGCGATAGGACATAAAGCCGTCGCCCCCCTGCGCATCGAACTTGTAATCCGAACGGATCGTCCCTGCCGAGATGGTGCCCTTTCCCTTGCGAGGCATGAGTACGAGGTCACCGACCTGCATACGACGACAAAACAGATGGAATTGCCCCGAGTTCTGAATAACTCGTCCGTCGGGTATCTGCGGGAACGTATCGCGGAGTATCTTCTGAAACTCTTTGCGATCTGTGACTCCGGTCAGATCGTGATGAAGCCCGGTCCACATCAAATAAATGCGTCCATCGTCAATCTGCTTCTGTTCGTATTGACCGTGACGACCGCCACGCGCAAGCCAAATCTTCATAATCGACTCCCTCGGTAATAGTCAGAATATCACGCCCCGGTGAGGAAGTGGCAGATGTCGCCGTCCTGGACGACGTAGGCCTTGCCCTCGGCGCGCATCTTGCCGGCTTCGCGGATGGCTTTTTCGGTCTCGTGCTGCTGGAGGTCGTCGAGGGTGTAGACCTCGGCGCGGATGAACTTGGCTTCGAAGTCGCTGTGGATCACGCCGGCGGCCTGCGGGGCGGTGGCCCCCCGGAAGGTGGTCCAGGCGCGGACCTCTTTTTCGCCGGCGGTGAAGTAGCTCTGGTAGCCGAGCAGTTGGTAGGCGGCGCGGGCCAGCGCGGCGAGGGCGGGCTCGGCGAGGCCGACGGACTCGAGCATCTCGTCGCGGTCGGTGTCGTCGAGCTCGGCGAGTTCGCTCTCGAGTTTGGCGCACACCGGCACCACCAGGCCGCCTTCTTTTTCGGCCCGCTGTCGAACCGTCTGGGTCAGTTCGCCGTCACCCTGGAGGTCGTCTTCGTCGACGTTGGCGACGTAGAGGACGGGCTTGGCGGTGATGAGGCCGAAGCTCTTGAGGGCTTTGAGTTCGTCGGGATCGAGGCCACCCGAAGCGATCAACTCACGGATGAGTCGGCCCTCGGCGAGGACGGGCTGGCACTTCTCCAGGAGGGCGAGGCGGGCCTTGGCTTCTTTATCGCCGGATTTGGCGGAGCGCTTGGCTTTGTCGAGGGCACCGTCGACGGTGCCGAGGTCGGCGAGCATCAGCTCGGTCTCGATGACCTCGATGTCGGCGATGGGATCGACCCGGCCATCGACGTGGGTGACGTCGCCGTCGTGAAAACAGCGGACGACGTGGAGGATGGCGTCGACCGAGCGGATGTGGGAGAGGAACTTGTTGCCCAAGCCCTCGCCCTCGGACGCGCCCTTGACGATGCCGGCGATGTCGACGAGGCGGAGGGCCGCGGGGATGACCTTCTGCGGCGGGATGTAGCGGGCGATGACGTCGAGGCGGGGGTCGGGCACGGGGACGACGCCGACGTTGGGCTCGATGGTGCAGAAGGGGAAGTTCTCGCTGGGGATGCCCGCGTTCGTGAGGGCGTTGAACAGCGTGGACTTGCCGACGTTGGGGAGACCGACGATACCTGCTTCCATAGGGCGGACAGGATAGCGAAAGCCCACGGCGGCGGCGGGCGTGTTCGCGGCAGCCTCGACTGGATCGAAGGCCAGGATTCACCCGAAGATAAAGGCGGTCACGGAGACCCCGCGGCGTTTTGAAATGAAGGACCAGTCAACGCATCACGAGGCGGCAACCGACCCGGGCGTCGCTCGGCGTCGGTGGTGGTTCGCGCTGCGGGTGTTGGTCGCGGCGGCGCTGGTGGGGTTGGTGTTGCGGCTGGTGCCGGTGGGCGAGGTGATCGCGGCGGTGGTCGGCGCGGCGTGGGGGCCATTGGCGGGGGCGTGTGCCTTGGCGGCGGCGGTGCACGCGGTGCAGGCGCGGCGGCTGCAGGGTTTGGCCGCGGCGGTGGGGCTGGGTTGGCCGTGGCGTCGGGTGATGACGATCCACCTCGGGGCGATGGCCTACGGGCTGGTGCTGCCGGGCGGCAATCTGACGGGGGCGGCGGTGCGGGCGGTGAAGCTCGGGCGTGCGCGGGGCATGATGACCCAGGCGGCGGCGGCGCTGCTGGTCGATCGGCTGCTGGCGACGGCGACGCTGGGGGCGACGGGGCTGGTGTGCTGGGTGGCGGCGGGCGGGTCCGTCGAAGTATCGGCGGACTGGCTCACCGCGAGCCTACTGGTGGGTGTCGCCGTGCTGGGAGTGCTGGCCGTGGTCCCGGCGGTGCTGGGCGTGGAACGGTTTATCCGTCCGGATCGCTGGCGAACCGTTTGGGGCGTGGGAGCGGTGGTCGGTCGGTTAGAGCGGGTGCCGACGATGTCGACGGGGGTGGTTGTTCGGGCGGCGGCTTGGGCGGTCTTGGCGCACGGGCTGGGGGTATTGGTGTGCGTGTTGGTGGCCCGGGCGTTAGAGATGGAACTGGGCGTGTGGGACGTGGGGGTGGCGCGTGCGTTGCTGTTGGTGGCGGCCTTGCTGCCGATCACGGTGGCGGGGATCGGGGTGAGGGAGTCGGCGGCGCTGATGGTGCTAGGGGCGATGGGCGAGCCGGGGGGCGAGTCGGTGGCGTTTGCGCTGGTGTTTTTCGTGGTGATGTGGGTGCTGCCGGCGGTGGTCGGGGCGGTGCTGGAGGTCATCGGCGGCCGGGTCGACACACCGGCGAAGGGGGCTGAATTCAAGTAAAATGAGGGTCTTCCACGTGCACCGCCGCACCCGCCCCGGAGCCTCCCCTTCATGGCCGACACGCCCGCTCAGCCCCCAGACGATTCCGCCGCCGCCCCCGGAAATCATTCACCCGCACCGGGCGGCCGGGTGCAGGATTTGGCGATCGAGCGGGAGCTGGCCGACAGCTACCTGACCTACGCGATGTCGACGATTGTCGACCGGGCGCTGCCGGACCTGCGGGACGGGCTCAAGCCGTCGCAGCGGCGGGTGCTGGTCGCGATGAACGACCTGAACCTCCGGCCCGGCAGCAAGCACATCAAGTGCGCCAAGATCGCCGGCGACACCTCCGGCAACTACCACCCCCACGGCGAAGGCGTCATCTACCCCACTCTGGTCAACATGGCCCAGCCGTGGAAGATGCGTCACGCCCTGGTCGCGTCGCAGGGCAACTTCGGCTCGATCGACCCCGACCCCCCCGCCGCCATGCGGTACACCGAGGCCCGCATGGCCGCCCCCGCTGCGGACATGCTCGACGACCTCAAGCTCGACACCGTCGAGTGGCAGGACAACTACGACGGCCGGATGCAGGAGCCGATGTACCTGCCCGGCAAGTTCCCCAACCTCCTGGTTAACGGCGGCACCGGCATCGCCGTGGGCATGGCCACCTCGCTCGCCCCGCACAACCTCGGCGAGGTCTGCGACGCCATCACCGCCGTCGTCGGCAACCCCGACATCGAGTTGCATGAGCTCATGTCGCACGTGCCCGGCCCCGACTTCCCCACCGGCGGCACCATCATGGGCCGGGCCGGCATCGTCAGCGCTTACCAGACCGGCCGCGGCCGCGTCACCGTCCGGGCCAAGCTGCACCACGAAACCAAGGGGAAACAAGACCTCATCGTCGTCACCGAGATCCCCTACCAGGTTTCCAAGGTCGACGGGATCATCAACAAGATCGTGGCGATGAACAAGGCCGGCCGGCTGGAGGACATCTCCGACATCGTCGACGAGTCGTCGAACCGCGGCGGCATGAGGGTGGTCATCAAGCTCAAGCGCGGCGCGTCGCCCGAGGCGGTGGAGAACCAGCTCTACGCGATGACGCCGCTGCAGTCGACGTTCTCGATCATCAACATCGCGCTGGTGCGGGGCCAGCCGCGGACGTTGAGCCTGCGGGAGATGATCGACGGCTACATCGACCACCGCACCGACGTCGTCCGCCGCAAGACCGCGTTCCTCTTGAACAAAGCTCAGCAGGAGGCCCACCGGATCGAGGGCCTGATCTACGCGGTGTGCGACATCGACGAGGTCATCCGGCTGATCCGCACGTCGCAGACCCGCGACGAAGCGATCGAGAAACTGATGGCCCGCGGCTTCCGCATCCCCGCCGACCACCCCTACGCTCCGCAGATCCCCGAGCGCCTGCGCAACGCCGCGGCGGATTCCGGGGGTGACATCGCGCTGACCCGGGTGCAGGCCGAGGCGATCGGGCGTTTGCAACTGATCCAACTCGTCGGGCTGGAGATCGAAAAGCTCGTCGCCGACTACGCCAAGCTCGTCGGCGAGATCGAGGAGTACGAAGCGATCCTTGCCGACCCGAAGCGGGTCGAAGCGATCATTCTGGAGCAGATCGCCGAGCTGAAAGCCAAGTACGCCGACGCCCGCCGGACGACGATCGAAGAGGGCGAAGCCAACGACCTCGACCTCGCGGCTTTGACCCCCGTCGAGCAGGTCGTCGTGACGATCACTCACTCGGGCTACGTGAAACGGCTGCCGGCCGACCAGTACAAGACCCAAGGCCGCGGCGGCAAGGGCGTCATCGGCGCCAAATCCAAGGACGACGACTTCACCGAAGAGGTCTTCGTCGCCAGCACGCACGACGATCTGTTGTGTTTCACCGACACGGGCCGGGTGTTCAAGCTGAAGGTGTTCAACATCCCCGAGGCGGGCCGGACGAGCCGCGGCCGGGCGATCGTGAACATGATCAAATTGCAGCCCGGCGAGCGGGTGGTCGAATTCATGCCGATCGCCGACTTCGAGAAGGGCGAGGACTTCCTGCTCTTCGCCACGGCCAACGGCCTGGTCAAACGCACCGCCCTGGCCGACTACCGCAACGTCAACAGCGCGGGCCTCATCGCGGTGAACCTCCGCGACGGCGACGCGCTGGTCGGCGTCAAGTGGATCGGCGAAGACGACCACGTGATCCTCGGCACCGCGTCGGGCATGGCGATCCGCTTCCGCGCCGACGACGCCCGGGCCATGGGCCGCAACGCCAGCGGCGTCAAGGGCATCAACCTCGGCGAGGGCGACCGCGTCGTCGGCATGGTCCGCGTCGCGCCCGAGCACGACGGCGACGACCTGCTCACCGTCACCGAGCACGGCTACGGCAAACGCACGCCGATGGTCGAGTACCTCGTGCAGTCCGAAGACGGCAGCACCCGCACCCAATCCCGCGGCGGCAAGGGCCGACGCGACATCCAGACCACCGACTCGGCGGCGATGCGGACGATCATGCCGTTGACGCTGATGAGCATCAGCCCGTCGGCGGGCGTGACCCGGC